>JADZAN010000025.1 GCA_020852815.1 Gemmatimonadaceae bacterium
ACTCCCAGTTGATCACGGGATAGAAGGCCAGCGCGGCGCGGAAGCGATCGGTGTGGCCAATCATCCACGCGGTGAGGACGCCGCCACCGCTCCCGCCGGTGACGAAGAGGTTCTTCTCGTCGATGTACCCCTTGGCGATCACCGCATCCACGCCGGAGTTGAGGTCGTAAAAGTCGTCACCCGGATACGCGTGATGGATGAGGTTCCCGAACGTCTCGCCGTAGCTCGTGCTCCCGCGCGGGTTGGTGTAGAGCACCACGAAACCGTTGGCCGCCATGACCTGCTTTTCCTCATCGAAGCGGTCGCCGTAGTTGGCGAACGGCCCGCCGTGGATCTCGAGGATGAGCGGGTACTTGCTGCGCGGGTCGAAGCCCGGCGGCTTGATGATCCACCCCTGGATCTTCCGCTTGTCCTTCGACGACTCGTACCAGATCTCCTCGACGGCGCCGAGGGTCTTTTCCCCGAGCACGTCGGCATTGATCGACGTGAGCGTGCGGGCCGGGGGCAACGGGACCGCCGCGTTAGGCGCCACCGCCGGCGCCAGCGCCACCTCCGACGCGACGGACGGCGTGCTGAGCGTGTAGGCGATGCGCCCGTCACGTGCAACGGAGAACGACCCGCCGCTGTACGCCGAGTTCCCGGTGCCGAGGTTGCGGACCACGATGCGCCACGTCCCGTCGAGCGCAATGCGGGCAACCTTGGTGTTCCCGGAATCGTCCACGGTGACGTAGACGGCGCGCGAGTCGGCGCTCCACACGGGGCTCCCGACGCTGCGATCCATCGCCGTGGAGATGGCCCGCTTTCCCGAACCGTCGGGCATCATCACGTAGAGCAGGGTGTTCTGGTATCCCTGCTTGCGATCGTCGTACCCGACCCACGCGATGTAGCCTCCATCGGGTGACGCGGCCGGTGACTGGTCGGGACCGAAGCGATCGGTGAGGCGGCGATGCGTCCCCGAGGAGACGCTGAAGGCGAAGAGGTCGGTCTCGCGGGCGTTCCATTCCGGGTTCTCGCCCCGACGTGCCGCCAGGAGCAACTCGCGCCCATCCGCACTCCACGCCACCGCCCCGCCGCCATACACCTGCCCGCCGTGCTGGAAGTCGCCGCTCGTGACCTGGCGCGCCGTCCCCCCCTCGGCCGGGACCACGAAGGCGTGCACGAAGCCGCTGGGCAGCTCGCCCAGCTGGTCCTGCCGGAAGACGAGGCGGTCGGTGTACTTGGGTGGGGGAGACCACGTTGCGCCTGGCGGAGGCGCGAGCGGTGTGCCGACCACCAGCGCCGGCCGCGGGACCAGCTGCAGGAAGGCGAGCTGCGTCCCGTCGGGCGACCAGGCTGGGGCACTCGGCGCCGTCGCCGCGTTGGTCACCGCCAGCGCGTCGCCGGTGTCCATCCACCGCACCCATAGCTGCGCACTCCCGCCCCGGTTGGAGACGAAGGCCAGGCGCTTCCCGTCCGGTGACCACGCGGGAGAGTCCTCGCTGAACTTTCCCGAGGTGAGCGGACGATGCCCGCTCCCGTCGCTCTTTACCAGCCAGATGTTGCTGTAGCGACGGTCGGTCATCGGGTCGCTCCAGCGGCGCACGTAGGCAATCCAGCTTCCGTCAGGGGAGATGGCCGGGTCGGCGGCGTACTCCAACTGGAAGATGTCGGCGGGGGAGAGGAGAGAAATGCGACGATCGGCGGAGGAGGATGTGCCTTGCGCCGCGAGTAGCGCCGGCAACAGCGCGGCCACGGCGCCCAGTGCGCGGAGCGCGCCCAGTGCGCGGAGCGCGCCCGATTTGCGGAAGGCGCCCAACGTGCGTCGCATTGGCTGGGCAGGAGCGGTGGGGATGTGGATGTGTTGCATGGCGAGCCTCGAACGGAGAGGTCGAATGGTGCGCCTGTGAGGCACCAGGGCCGGGAAGCGACGAGAGGCAGAACGTGCGCAACGGCGGTTCCGCCGGCAACACCGTGAACACCGCAAACACCGCAAACACCGCAGGGAATGCTGGGGCGCAGGACCGCTTGCACGACCGCTGGCGACGAAATCGCCCCCATGAGTCGCCTATTGGAGGGGAACCGATCATCTTTCAGGGGCGGCTGAAGCCGCCGGAGGCGCAACGACGATGCTCCGGCGAGGCTGCGACGTCCCGCACGTCCCGAATCACGTTCCCGACGAGCATGTCCGCCCTTACGCCCTTTACGGACCTCCAGGATATCGCCAAGGCCGTCACGCACCGGCAGGCCTCCCCGGTCGACCTCGTGCGCGACATCCTCGACGCGATCGGCCGTCACAATCCGTCGCTCAACGCCTACATCACGGTCACCGGCGATGCGGCCCTCGAGGCGGCGGACAAGGTGGAGAAGCTGGTGGCGGCCAAGAAGGATCCGGGGCCGCTGGCCGGCGTCCCGATCGCGATCAAGGACCTGATCCTCACGAGCGACGCGCCGACGACGGCGGGGTCGAAGGTGTTCGGCGACGGGATTCCCGCGGGCGACGAGGCGCCGGTGGTGAAGCGGCTGCGCAAGGCGGGGGCGATCATCCTCGGGAAGACGAACCTGCACGAGGTGGCGTTAGGCGTGACCTCGGCCAACGAGCACTTTGGCCCGGCGCGCAACCCATGGAATGCCGAGCACGTGGCGGGCGGGTCGAGTGGTGGTTCGGGGGCGGCGGTGGCCGCGGGGCTGTGCGCGGCCGCGGTGGGGACCGACACGCGCGGCTCGATCCGCATCCCGGCGGCGTGCTGCGGCGTGACGGGCTTCAAGCCGACCTACGGGCTCCTGCCTAACGAAGGGATCGTTCCGCTGTCGCCCTCGCTCGACCATGTGGGTCCCATGACGCACACGGTGGCCGACGCGGCGATCATGCTGGGCGTCATGACCGGGGCCAAGGGCGGGGTGGAGCGATTCGTGAAGGCGCTGCGCCACAGCAGCAAGGGGCTCGTCGTCGGGGTGTCGGAGTACCACCTGCGCGACCTCGACGGCGAGATCGCCAAGGCGATCGACAAGGCGCTCAAGGTGCTGCGCCCGCTGGTGAAGGAAATCCGCGACGTCGAGATCCCGGCGTTGGAGGGGGCGCAGGAAGCCTCCGGCGTCATCACCGCCAGCGAGGCGATCGCCTACCACGATCGCTACCTCAAGCACAACCCGGCGGCGTACGGCCCGCTGGTGCGCAAGCGGCTCGAAGGGGGCTACAAGCACAGCGCGCTGGACTACCTGAATGCGATGGCCCGCCGCGAGACGGTGCGCGCCGCGTTCGCGCAGACGTTCGCCGAAGTCGACGTCCTCGTGGGGGCCACGCTCCCCGCGCTCCCGCCGCGCATCAACGAGCAGGTGGTGCACATCGATGGGCGCGAGGTGAACGCGGTCGAGGCGTTCACGCGCTTCAACGCGCCGCAGAACCTGGCCGGACTCCCGGCGCTGAGCGTCCCGTGCGGATTGGCGAAGGGGCTCCCCATCGGGCTGCAGTTCTTTGCCGCCGAGGGGGCAGACGAACAGGTGCTGGCCATCGGCGCCGCCTTCCAGCGCGAAACGCACTGGCACCAGCGCCGCCCGCCCATCGCTCGCTGAAGTATCTTCGTGCGGTCGTTGCTTTCTTCCCACGCCCCGTGAGTGGCTGACATGGCCTCGTCGCTCCCGCTGTCGGACATCGAGATCCAGCGCGAACTCGGCTCGCTCCCCGGTTGGGCGCGGCGCGCCCAGGCGTTGGTCAAGACGTTCACGTTCCCGGCCTTCCCCGCAGGGATCGATTGGGTGCGACGCGCCGCCGATGCCGCCGAGTCGATGAACCACCACCCGGACATCGACATTCGCTACACGCGCATCACGGTCACGCTTTCGACGCACGACGCGGGAGGGATCACGACGAAGGACCTGGCGCTCGCCCGCGCGCTCGACGCGCTCTGAGCGCGCGCCGGTCGTCCGCCGGTTGCGCGTCGGCCGCGAGCACGGCACGATGCACGTGAAAGACGACGGCCCCGGTCGCATGACCGGGGCCGTTCACGTTTGCCCTACCGATCGGTTGCCGGCGCGCCGGTCACCGCGTGCCCCAGCTCACTCGCGACGCCCGCCGAGGAGCTGGAGGATGGCGAGGAACATGTTGAGCAGGTCGAGATAGATCGTGACCGCGGCCTGCACGTAATCATCCGGGCCAAAGACGTTGCGAAGGCGCCACGTGTCGAAGACCAGGAGTCCGCTGAAGACCAGGACGGTCGCGCCGGCAAGCCAGAGCGACGCGGTCTGGTTCTGGAAGAACAGGTTGAGGAGCGACGTGGCGATGAGGACCCACAGCCCCACGCTGAAGAACGCCCCCCATGCCGAGAAGTCGCGGCGCGAGACGAAGGCGTAGATCGTGAGGATGCCGAAGGCGCTCGCGGTAAGGAGTCCGGCCTGCCCGATGACCCCCGGGCTGTTGCGCCCGTAGACGTACAGGATCGGGGAGATCGCCAACCCTTCCACGAAGGTGAAGAGGAAGACGAGCCCCAGATTGGCGGGGAAGGCGTTGCGGAACTTGAGCGCCAGCAGCAGCGGGGCGAACATCCCGATCACCGTGATGAACGGATGCCGGGCGACGGCCGCCATGATGCCGGGCTGCGACATGGCGAAGGCGGCGCCACCAATGGTTACCAGGATGCTGGCGAAGACCAGCGCGTAGGTCCGGCGCACGAGCGTCGCTCGCTCGGCACCCGTGCGAACTGCGACGCCCGGGAAGGGGCGGGCCGAGATGCCCATCTCAATCTCCTGCAGTGGGGGGACGCCGAATTCTACCGTCCGGACCGCAGGGACGGGTAGGACGACCGATGAATCGATCGCGTTCTCCCCTATGTACCCGTCACAGGGGGGTGGAGTTCGCGCGCAGGGCTGAGCGGGGTGGAGCGGGGGGGAGCGGGGGGAGCGCGAGGAGCGGTTACATCTTCCGGATGTCGACCGAGCCGTTGACGGTCGAGACCTTGAGGCGCTGACCTCCCTTGCCGATGGTGGCCCGGATGTGGCGCGGGTTGATGCGGCCGGAGATGGTGAGGGGGAAGTCGGACTGCACGCGCCCGTTCACGGTGCGCATGTCGAGGTCGGCGTTGAGCGAGGCGGGGAGCTCGATCGTCACGGAGCCGTTGACCGTCTCGAACTCGAGGTCCTCGGTCCCGGTATCGCGCATGCGGACATCGATCCCGCCGTTGACGGTCGTGGCGCGCACCGGGCCGCCGTTCGTGTAGGCGGTGATGCCGCCGTTCATGGTGCTGGCGTCGACCTCGGAGGTGGCGCCCTCGATGTGGAGCGAGCCGTTCACCGAGGAGGTGACGAGCTTGACGCCGTCGGGAAGTCGGACGGTGAACTCGACGGAGACCTCGTTTCGCCGGTTCCATCCATTCTCACCGCGACTGCGGTAGCCCTCTTCGTCGCAGGACGCGTTGTTGGTCCAGAAGGCGCAAATGAGGATGTCGTCGTTGTTGGATCCCTTCTTGACCTCGATGCGGACGGCGTCGCCGGAGCCGCGGCGCACGCGCTTCTCGGCGGTGACTTCGGCCTTGTCACCCGAGGCGCGTTCGACGCGAATGGCGCCGTTGAGGTTGCGGACAAGGAGCCAGCGGCCACGGGGGATGCGCCCTTCCCAGGAGAAGTCGGGATTCCCCTGCGCCGTGGCCGGGCGCGCGAGTGCGGCGGTCGTGCCGAGGGCGAGGATGGCGAGCGCGAGGGCGCGATGCGCGAGCGGCTTCACGGGGAGCGTCTCCTGGGCCTGGTGGTGCCTAACGCTTGCGGATCTGGAGGTCGCCGCTGAAGGTCTCGGCGACGATGCGCGGGCCGCCGCTGCCGACGGTGAACTCGAAGCGGCGCGGGCGGCGCAGGGAACGGTCGCCCGGCTGCAAGGTGATGGGGAAGTCGGAATCGAGTTCCCCGCTGTAGGTCTCGACGGCGAAGCGGGCGTTGGCGGAGGAGGGGATGGCCAACTCGATGTTGCCGGAGTGCGAGTTGAACTCGTAGCGCCCGTCGCCCGAGATGCTGCCGGAGAAGGTGATGTCGCCGCTGGTGGTGGATGCCTCGATGTCGCGCGACACCACGTGGCCCAGCTGAATGTCGCCGCTGGTGGTGTTGGCGTGCAGTTCCCCCTCGACGTCATCCAACTCGATGGTGCCGGACACCGAGGAGACGTCGATGGTACCGCGGACCTTGCGCGCCGACACGTCGCCGGACACCGACGACAGCTCGACGCGGCGCGTGGCATCCTCCACCATGACGTCGCCGCTGGTGGAGTTTGCCTCGACCGCGCCGCCGGTGCCGCGAATCACGACGTCGCCCGAGGTGCTGCGGGCGATGACGCGCGCGCCGCGCGGCAGGCAGACCTCGTAGCGCGAGTCGTTGCCGCGCCGACTGCCCCACATGGAGCCGCGTCCACGCTCCTCGAGCGTGACGCGCGACGAGGAGACGTCGAGCTCGAGGCGCCCGCGATCCGACGACGCCTTGATGTGCGCCTCACCGCGGCTCCATCCCGTCACGATGATATCGCCCGCGATCAACGAGAGGTCGATCGTCCCGTCGTCGGCGAAGGCGAAGGTCGTGTCGATGCGCGTGCGTCCCTCCTGGAAGTCGTCGTCATCCCAGTGTTCGTAGGCGCCGGACCTGCGCTTGCGATCGAACTCGCGCTCGATGCGGTCGGCCATGATGGTCGCGTGCTTCTCGACGCGGGCGGCCATGCGCTCGGCGGCCGCGGCGATGCTTTCGGCCATCCGTTCGATCGACCGTTCCGTGGAACGTTCATTGGCGCGAGTGCTCGATTGCGCCAGGACGCAGGCCGGGAGCACCGCGGCGAGCGCGATGGCGAAGAGCGGGGAGGAGTAGGAACGTGGCATGGGCGTGTCGGTCAGGTGCAATCGCGATCGGCGGGAGAAGTCAGGTGACAGACGGGAGCAACGCAGCGGTGCGGAGGAGTCCGAGCTTCTTCTCGAGCGCCTTGTTGAGTTGCGTGGACAGGAAGCGCGAGGCCGGATCGGCGTCGAGGGCGCGCCGGGCGTCGGCGATCGCCGAGTCGATCGTGGCGATCGACGTCTCGAGGACGGCCACGGTGCGCGGGTCGAGTTGGTCGCGCCGTTGTGAGACGATGCCGCGCAGCGAGGAGATCTCGGCGTCGTAGGTGTCGCGGGCCGGGAGTCGCGCGTTGCGGCTGGCGAGCGTCGCGGTCGCCTGGGCGCCGGTGGCGGGCGCGCCGGGGAGCGTGGCGCCGCTGCCGGTCGTTGGTGTTCCGGCGTCGACTCGCGGGCCGGGCGAGACATCAGCGCCGCCTGGCGCCGCGGGGGCGCGACCGGAGTCGGGACGCGCCGCCGCCACCGACGCGGCGTTCGAGTCCTGGCCGCGGCGGGTGAGGTAGTAGGTGGAGATGGCGGTGATGCCGACCAGCCCGGCGGCGATGGCGCCGAGGCGGAGGCGATGCCAGCGTGCGGAGCCAGCGACACCACTGGCGCCGGCGGCGGCGTCAGGCGAGCGCTTCGCGGCCGCGTGCGCGCCGAGGTCGGCCACCGGCGCGGCAAGGCGCTGCGCAATGGCCGGCCACAGGTCGTGCGACGGGGTGAGCGTGGGGAGCGTCGCCGCGTCGCGCGTGATGCGCTCGAAGTCGCGCACCAGCGCCGTGCAGGCGGGACATCCCGACAGGTGCAACTCGAGGTCGGCCACGGACGCATCGTCGAGCGACCCTTCGAGGTAGTCGCCCAGCCGTTCGTCCAGTTCGACGCAGGTCAGGTTGCGGGTGGTCATCGGTTCAGGGCCTCTCGTAACAGGTGCCGGGCGCGATGGAGTTGCGCCTTGCTCCCACCAGCGGTGATGCCGAGCATCCCCGCGATTTCCTCGTGCTTGTATCCCTCCACGTCGTGGAGCACGAAGACCTTTCGTGCCCCCGGCGGGAGGAGGGTGACCGCCGCCTCCAGATCGATGGCGGCGCCGGGAACCGATGCCTGGCTCCCCTGCGGGAGGTCATCGATCATGTCGCCCTCATCCTCGAAACGCGAGCGCTTGCGACTCTCCGCCTTCCGCGCGTTCAGGACCACGTTCACCGCCAGCCGGTGCAGCCACGTGCCAAAGGCCGAGTCGCCGCGGAAAAGGGCGAGCTTGTCCCAGGCGCGGACAAAGACGTCCTGCGTGAGCTCTTCGGCGAGCGCCCGGTCGTTGACCATGCGCGCGCAGACGGCGAAGACGCGATTCACGTGCGAGCGATAGAGCTGCTCGAACGCCCGCCGGTCACCCCCCGCCGCTCGCGAGGCGAGGGAGAGGTCGGTGGCGTCGGTCGCTACGGGGAAGGGGGTTGGTTCCAGTGAGGCCACCGTCACGATCGAACCGGTCGTCGTATGCTCACGGGGTGAGATGGCGGCGACGGGCGGAAGGTTTGAATGGGGCAGAGGACGAGAAGACGGGAAGACGAGAAGACGAGGGGTGGGCCCTCGGGTGCGGCACTCTTCGCGAACCACCCCCTCGTCTTCCCGTCTTCTCGTCCTCTCGTCTTCTCCTACGTGCCCTGGGGGGGTGAGAGTTTTGCGATCAGGGCATCCAGTTCGGCGATGGTGGTGACCAGGTGCCGCGGGGAGGCCTCGAGGAGGGAGGCGCGGGCGGCGGCGCCCCAGGTGACGGCGATCGAGATCGCACCCGCGGCGTTGGCCGACATGATGTCGAACGGCGAGTCGCCCACATAGACGGCGCGCTCCGCGCGGTCGCCAAGCTCGCCGAGGGCGAACCAGATCGGGTCGGGGTCGGGCTTGTGCCGGGTGGTGCGGTCGGCGCCGACGACGATGTCGAAGAAGGGCGCGAGGCCGACGTGGGCAATGGAGCGGTTGGCGAGGTGATCGGTCTTCGAGGTGACCACGCCGAGCGGGTGCCCCGCGCCGTGGAGGCGCTCGACGAGAGACGGGATGCCGTCGTAGGCGCGGGTGAGGCGGTCGTGGTGCTCGTACTGAAAGGTGCGATAGCTGTGCACGAGGTGCTGGAGATCGTCGTCGCCGGTGGCGTACTGCCCGAACTGCCAGACGAGTGGGCGCCCGATGGTCGCGACCCATTCCTCGACCGTCGGGCGCGGCCCCTCGCGCGAGTCGAAGGCGTGGGTCATCGCGCTGATGAGGAGCTCGATCGAGTCGATGAGGCTGCCGTCGAGGTCGAAGAGGACGACTGGGTGGCGGCGCGCGGCGCGCGTGGCGGGCGCGACGGTCGAAGTGGGATCCGCAGGCATACGGGGAAGGATAGCTCACGGGGCGGAACGGTCGGGGATGAGGGTGAGCGTCGCCACGACGGTGACCGTTGCGGCAGCGTCGTCCCGCGGCGTTTCGGTATCGCGCCCGGCGACCAACGGTGGAATGCCGAGCGGTAGGAGGGGTGGGCGCGTGGGCGTTTCCGAGAGGCGACGAAGGACGTGTTCGAGCCAGGCTTCGTCGTGCGCGATGGCCGCTGGCGTAGCGACGATAGCCGGCGCGGTGGCGCGCCCACCACGGCCCGGTGGCTGAACGACGGCTGCCGGCAGGTGGGGCGAGTTGCGAGCGATTGCGCCGAGTGAAGCGGCGAATGGGGCGGAGGCCGAGAGTTCGTCGAGGATCCGGTCGGCGCCGGCCCCGGTGTGGCGCCAGGCGAGTGCGCGCGCGGTGGCGGCGCGCGCGGCGACCTGCGAGCGTCTCGTGCGCGGGGCGCGGGCGACGGCCGTGGCGAGCGCCCGCAGGAGTCGACGGTGGGCGAGCGAGTCGTGCGCAATGTCGCCGCGCAGCTGCCGCCGTGCGGCTTCGGTTGCGCACCAGCCGAGAATGGCGCGGTCGGTAGAGCGGTCGATAGAGCGGTCGATAGAGCGGTCGGTGGCGCGCTCAATGGCGGGTTCGATCGCGCGTTCGGTCTCGGATGCCGGTGGCCGGTTTCTGGAGCTTTTGCACTCGCTTGCAGCGCTAGCATGCGGAGCCCATGCAGCTGCAAGGTGTTCCAGCACCGCGCCCACGTCGTGTGGTGCATCGCTCGCGCCCGCGGGCGATGCGACGAGGAGACGCGCGTCGTGCGCGACGCGCACCAAGGCAAGTGTTCGCGGCGCGTCGAGACCGGGTACGGCGATCGGAGTGTCATCGTTCGTCACCCATGACGCACGTCCGACGGCGGCACGATCGATGGCTCGCAGCTTTGCGATGAGCGCGTGGCGTGCGGCTACGGGTGCGTGGTCGTCGCTGCCCGATGCCAGCGGCGCCCACGCTTCAGCACCGAGGAGAATGGTCGAGGCGCCGACGGTTCCCGCGGCGAGCTGCGCCTTTCGGGCCAGGACGCGCACGGCGCTGCCGAGTTCCTCGGCGTCAGCCGGGGGGAGGATGAGATGCGACGCGATCGCGCCGTGCGCCGACCCGATGCGGCGCACGCGTCCCATGCGTTGCTCGAACCGGGCGACGGTCCAGGGGAGGTCGAGGTGCACGATGACTGATGCTGCGTGCAGGTTGACGCCCTCGCTCACGACATCGCTCGCCACGAGGACGTCGACGCGCGCGATGTCGTCGGTCCGTCGCCGGCGATCGCCGTCAGGCGCAAAGGCGGCCAGCAGCTCGGCGCGCGGGATGGCGCCGCTGGCAATGCAGGCCCCGCGTCCGGTGAGGAGGGCGACGCGCGCGTGGTCGCGCAGCGCGCGAAAGACCGACTCGGCGGTCTCGGCGGAGTGCGTGAAGATCACGACCTGGCGATCGCGATGCGCGTCGAGGATGCGGCGGAGCGTGTCGACGCGCACGTGGTCGCGTGCGGCGTGCGTGCGCACGAGCGTTCGCAAGGCTCGGAGTGCATCGGCGTGCCGGCGGACCACGGCGTGCTGCGAGGCGATGTCGCCGCAAGGGGCGGCGGCGACCAACTCCGGAAAGGCGAGTTGCACGCTACCGTCGCCTTGGGGAGTCCAGGCGGCGAGGTCGCGGTGGGTGGGAAGACGCCCGGCGTCGAGCGCGTGCTCGATGGCGGTCGCGGTGGCCAGGCGTCGCCGGATGGCGGCGAGGAGTGCGGCGTCGCTGGAGCACCAGGCTCGCGCCAGCTGCAACGCGACGAGCGCGGTGGCCACGCCGCCATCGGATGGGGGGAGCGGGGGGGGCAGGGCGCGCATGGCGTCGAGCACAGCCGGTGCGCGAGGGAGCGCGTGACGCTGCACGGCGCCGAGCGCCGGGAGGTGCGTCCCCACGTCGTCCACGCGCCGCCGCACGATGAGGGCGCCGAGCGTGGCTGCGTCCAGCGAGGCGGCACCACCTCCCAGGAAGAGCGCCATCAGCGCGTCGAGGTCGCCGCGGCGATTGTGGACCGGCGTGGCGCTGAGGAGGAGGAGCCGCGCCCCCACCGCCAGCTGCGCGATGGCCTGGTAGCGGCGCGTGGCCGGCGAACGCGCGCGATGCGCTTCGTCGAGAATCACCAGTTCCCATCGCGCCGCGGGGGGGAGCCGACCGGCGCTGAGCTGTTCGTATGACACCACCGTCACGGGAACCGCGCACCGCGCGCTCGCGTCGCGCCACATCTCCCGCACCGAAGCCGGCGCCACCACGAGGATGCGCGCCGATTCGCGCGCAACGGCAAGCGCGGTGTAGGTCTTCCCCAACCCCACCTCATCGGCGAGCAGCGCTCCCCCGTGACGTTGCAGGATCGCCCGAAGGCGCGCGGCGCCGGCTACTTGATGCGGGAGGAGCGTGATCTCGCCGAGTGCCGCGTCGCTCGCGGTCGACTCGTCCTCGAGCTGACGCAGGCAGTGGCGCACGAACGTGCGCACGCGCGCCGGGACGGCGAGCGATCGCGCGGCGAGTGTCTCCCGCACGAGGCGCCGCAATGGTGATGGCCATTTCTCTGGCGACACTGGTGACGTCGGCGTCATTGGCGACGTTGGCGTCATTGGCGACGTTGGCGTCATCGCCACGTCCACTCCACCAGCGCGCGGGCGAGCGCCGGGCGCACGCGATAGGCCGCGATGACTGCGTCGAGGAGTTCGTCGCTCCCCAGCGTCTCTCCCGCCACGCCGCGCTGCCCGAGCGGGGCGAGGATGTCGCGCGCGCGTTGCCAGTCGGCGGGAATAGGGAGCCGCGCGACCGTCCAGCCGAGGTAGCGTCGGAAGCCGCCGCGCGCGGGTTCGGCGAGTGCGTCGAGCCAGGCGCCGGCGAGCGGGGAGTTGAGCAGCGCGGCGAGCGTGGCGGCGTCGGTGTCGTCACGGCACGTCGCGACATAGCAGCTGTTGAGCGGAACGACGGGAGAATGCGCGGGGAGGATGCAGGCGCGCGGCCCGCGGCTCATGTCGGCCCATACCACGCGCGGGCGCGTCGATGCGGCCGCCTCGATGCGATGCAACGACCACCAGGCGCGCGAGCCGCGCAGGTCGGTGCGGCGTGAGAGATCGCCGCGCCAGCGGGCGAACCAGCGCGCGGCGTGTGGCGGGAGCGTGGCCAGCGCACGCCCCGCGGGATCGTGCGTCCAGATGATGCGTTCCGGCGTCGCGATCGCCGTCCAGGCCCGCGCCTGTTCGCCGCGCAGGACGGGGCGCAGGAGCGAGGCTTCCAGCGTGCATTCGCGTCCGGCGCCGCGCACGACGGCATGGGTGCTCCCCTTCCCGACGTCCTCGACCAGGAAGGCATCGTTGCACCCGCACTTCACGCCGAGGATGGGGCGTCCGAGCCCGCTCTCAGCGAGCGAGGGGCCGGCGGCGGCGAGGCGCGCGAAGGCGGCGCGCGCCGGGGGCGGGAGGATGAGCCACGGCGCCCCCGGCGTCTCGTCCAGCGGGACATCCCGCCAGCTGCACGACCAGCCGATCGCGAAGTCGCGGCGGTGCACGCCGAGGCGCACCATCGGCGGCGTCTCGCTCGCGGCGAGGCGCTTGCGCTTTGGCGCTGGCGCTGGCGCTGGCGCAGTTGCCGCAGTTGCCGCAGTTGCCGCAGTTGCCGCTGCCGTTGTTGCCGTTGTTGCCGTTGTTGCCGTTGTTGCCCTTGTGGCCGTTGTTGCGGCTGCCGGAATTGCTGCGCCGGCCGCTGGCGCTGCAGCAGCCCGTGGTGGGGTCGCGCGCTCGCTGGCAGCGGCGCTATCCGTCGGCTGCAACTCGCCGCGGCGCCGCGCCACCACCAAGGAGGGGTACGCGGCGGCGTCGAACGAGGCCGGTGCCTCGGACCAGTCTTCCAGCAGCTGCAACTCGTGATCGGCGCCGAGCAGCCGGCGCACTCCGCCGCCGGCCAGGGAACGCCAGAGCTTGAGCGGGAGGAGGAGCGCCAGCGTCCCGCGTGATCGCAGGAGCGCCATGGACCGTTCGGTGAAGAGCGCGGCGAGATCGACCTGTGCGGCAAAGCCGGCGCCGGCGCCGGCCGCCGCCGCCCCTGCCTGCCATGCCGCGTTCCTGAAGACCGCGAAGTCGCGGCGGAACGCCTCGCGATGCTCGGCGGGGATGCGATGCAGGCGCACCCAGGGCGGATTGCCGAGGATCATGTCGAAGCCGCCCGCCGCGGCGACGTCGGCAAAGTGCGAGGCGAAGCGGAACGGCAGCGCGCCGCCGCGCGCGAGGGAGCGTTGCGCCTGGCGGATGGCACGCACGCGCTGGCGCACCTCGGCGAGCGCGTGACGCTCGTCGCCCACCGCCCCGCGCCGGTTGCCAAACAAGTCACGACCGCGCGCCGCATGCACGAGCGCGCGCCGCCCTTCCGTTGCCGCGCGCAGGCGATCGTCGAGCTCCGCTCGCGCGGCGCGGCGTTCCACGCGATCGAGCGCGCGGGCCAGCGACTGCTTGCGAGGACCTGTCGCCCGCGCGTATCGCGCGCGCAGCACCGCCGTGGTCTTCGCGTCGCGCGAGCTCTCGCGCGCCCCCTCGCGCGCCCCCTCGCGCGCCCCCTCGCGCGCCCCCTCGCGCGCCCCCTCGCGTGCACCGCCGCGCCGGTCATCGCGCGACAATCCCAGGTCGCCCCCCGCCAGTGTGTCGCCCACGCGCACATTGCGGTCGAGGTTGGGGAGGGGCGGGACCTCGAGCGGATCGGTGACGTCGAAGTCCATCACCACCGAGAGCCACAGCCGCAACTCGCACAGCCAGACGGCCATCGGGTTGAGGTCGACGCCGAAGATGGACGAGGTCAGCATGGCGCGGCGCAGCGCCGACGGCGACCGCTCGTCGCCCGCCGCCGAGGCCAGGTGCGCGATGCGCTCCAGGGCGTGGACGAGAAAGGCCCCCGAGCCGCACGCCGGATCGAGGAGGCGGATCGAGACGAGCGCACCATGCATCGCCCGGCGCTCGTCAGGTGCAAGCGCCGCCGGGTCGCGAAGCGCCAGCGCCGGATCGCGCACCGCACCGCTGGCGCCGAGCACGTCCTCGAGTGCGGCGTCGGTCAGGCGCGATACGAGGGCGTGCGGCGTGTAGTACGCCCCGCTGTCGCGCCGCTCGCGCGACGCCATCAACGACTCGAAGGCGCGCCCCAGGATCTCGGGGTCGATGGCGCTCTCGGTCCAGTCGCGCTGCTGCTCGCGCCCGGTGAAGCGATAGCGCGCCAGGAGCTCGTCGAAGAGCGCCCCCACATCCTCGTCCCGGAAGCGCAGGTGCCGGTGCCGGCACTCCAGCGGGGACCGGGCAAAGAGACCGCCGTTGAGGAAGGGGACGCGACCGAACGCGCGCGCGGCCGCCGCCCGCTGCGAGACGCGCGTGTTGAGCGTCCCGAAGGCGAGCGGCTCGAGGAATCGCCGGTGCGCGTCACCTCCCGAGGCGAGGATGCGGTCGAGGTGTCGCGCCAGGAAGTCCGCGTCGCGGTCCAGCCAACCGCGGGATTGCAGGAAGGCGAGGAAGAGGAGCCGCGACGTGGTGACCAGGGCCAGCTCGCGTCGCGCGTCGGACGGGGCGCTGCCGCGCGCTCCCTCGCCCAGTGCAAGGACATGATGTTCGAGCGCGCGATAGAAGCGGTGGGACAGCGCCTCGCGCCCCAGAATCTCGCACCACCGCTCGTGCACGACGACGTCGTCGCCGCTCGACGCGGCGTGCAACGCCATCACGACTTCCGCATCGCTCTCGAGTACGCGCTCGCCGTGGAAGATGAGCGCGCTCACGCGCGCCTTGGCGCCCTCGCTTCGCCAACTGGCGAGCGCGCCGTTGGCGCCGGCACTCACGAGCAGGAGCCAGTCGTGGTGTGGCGCGTCGCGATGAAGGCGCTGTGCCAGCGAGGCGACCATGGTGCGCAGCGGGACGTGCGGCGCGAGCGCGACCAGCAGCGCGCGTCGCGCCCCCGCCCCACCGCCGTGGCTGGCCGGTGTCGCCACCTCGGCGCGCGCGACCGGGAGCCCCTCGAGCAACGCGATGGACGCGTCGAGTGGGAGGGGCGACTCGCCGAAGCCCAGGAAGGGGAGGATGTCGTGCGGAGGCTGCCCGTTGGCGAAGCGGGTCAGCAGGTCGGTGGCGTGGCGTCGAGTAAGCACGCCTGCACCGTATCGGTGAAGTCAGGCGCGACCCGTACCAGAACGTTTCGCGTTTGGCCATTTCACGCACAGCGCCCGCCTTGGCGGGGCTTGTACTGTCCGTCATAGAGCCAGGTCGTCGGTGCCGTCCACGCACCGAGCGAGGAAGAGTCGGGAAGGTCCGCTCGCCGCCGTGCAGTGCGCCGCACGCCGCGCGCACTTCCTCGAGAGCGAGATGGTTGGCCATGCGGAGGGGGCCCTCACGGACGCCAGCGCCGCCAGACACGGACTGTTCGAGCTCGCCAACGGCGGCAAGCGCTTCATGGACGAGACCGGGCATTGGTCGTTAGGGCTGCAGGGGAAGCTGCTGCGCACACTCGCCGATGGCGGCGCACTGTTCGTGGCGCGTGCGGGGCGGTACTATCTGGGGCACGCGTTACCCCCCTCTCCTCGCCACGACATGTCGTCTCCCCGCCCGGGCATCGGCGCACTGTTCCAGGGAGTCGTCTCCCGCCTTGTTGTCTACTACGCCGCGCTCAGCGCCGCACTGGTCGGCACATGGGCACTGCTCACGCCGGGGACGCGCGACCAGGTGCGCGAGGCGCTGGCGCCGATCATGGGCCTCGGGATTCACGTCCCCGTCAAGGTCAACGAGATACTGCCGGGCGTTGCGGCTGGCGGCGTACTCTCGGCGCTCCCGCCGGAGCTGGTGGCGCTGCTGGCCGCCGTCGCCTGCGTCGCGGCGGTCCTCCTCGCCCTGCCAATCGCGTGGGTCTACATGTTCACGCGACAGAAGAAAGGGTACTCGCAGTCGGTGGTGCACACGCTCGTCCTCCTCCCCGCCGTGGTCGCGGCGGTCGCGGTCCTCGTGCGCAACAGCGTGGCGCTCGCCTTCTCCCTGGCGGGGATCGTCGCCGCGGTACGCTTTCGCACCTCGCTCGAGGACTCCAAGGACGCGGTGTATGTCTTCGTGGTGAGCGCCCTCGGGCTCGCCTGCGGCGTGCAGCTCGAGGTCGCGCTCGTCCTCTCGCTGCTCTACATCATCGTCGCCCTGGCGCTCTGGCAGACCGACTTCGCGCGCACCCCGCCCGGGATCGAGGGAAAGCGCGCCGAAGAGCACATGGCGCGCGCGATGGCCATCGCCAACCGCACCAGCCAGTTTGTCGCACGTCTCGACCGGG
This sequence comes from Gemmatimonadaceae bacterium, assembly GCA_020852815.1. Lineage (NCBI taxonomy): Bacteria > Pseudomonadati > Gemmatimonadota > Gemmatimonadia > Gemmatimonadales > Gemmatimonadaceae > Gemmatimonadaceae bacterium. Next base: position 16,515 of record JADZAN010000025.1, read on the forward strand.
AGATCCTCGAGACGATGGCGCCAGAGCAGCTCGATGCGCTGGCCAAGCGCGTGCGCCGGCGACGCGACGAGGTCGAGGTCGCGGGCGAGGAACCGTCTGGCGAACGCCCCAGGTTCGATGGCCGCCTCACGGTGGTCGTGGCGGGAACCGACGATGCACGCCCCGCCGTCGAGGCGGTACTCAGCACGCACGCCCGGAAGTTCGAGTTCGTGCGCAGCGCCATGGACAACGGGGAAACGACCCTCGTCTATGCCGTGCGCGCGCGCAAGGGACAGCGCCTCGCCGATGTCGCGAGGATCGTGCGGGACGAGGGCGCGCCCTACGTGGCGCGCGCTGCCGCCGAACAATGGATGTAGGAGCCAGGAGGCGATCCATGACGCGTACGCGACGCACCGGGTTGTGGCTGGCGGTAGCGGGGGCCGTGACGCTCGCACCCGCCCTCCCCACGTTAGGCCCCCTCGCCGGGCAGGACACCACGGCCGCGAAGGGGAAGGGAAAGGGGGAGAAGAAGGCAAAAGGCGAGAAGGGAGACAAAAGCGACAAGGGCAACAAGGGCGACAAGGGCGCGACCTCCCCCGCCGACGGCATCACGGCGGCGGTGAACGCTCGCGCCAGGCTTGCACGCGACAGCGCCGCAGCCGTGGCGCGCCCCCTCTTTGCCACGCGCGACCCGCTCCCCTTTACCCTCATTGCCAACTTCACCAACATCGGGAAGGACCGCGATTCGCTGAGCAGGACGCGACATGCGGCGACGTTGGTGGTGACGGACAACGGCGGCGCCGAGCGCCGCATCGCGGTGCAGCTGCGCACGCGCGGGCACTTCCGGCTCAAGCGAAGCACCTGCCGCTTCGTGAACCTCCTCGTCCTCTTCCCCGGGAAGAAGGGAGAACTCGAGGGGACGCCGTTCGAGGGCCAGAAGTCGCTCAAGCTCGGCGCCCATTGCCAGAACGACGATCGCTACGAACAGCTGCTGCGGCGCGAGTACCTCGCCTACACGCTCTTCAACGAGCTGACGCCGCGCTCGTTCCGTGCCCGCCTCGCCTCGGCGACGTACGTCGATTCGGCAAATGGGAAGGTGGTCGCCGCGCGCGCCGCGATGTTCCTCGAGAACGAGGACGACATGGCGGCGCGGCAAGGCGGGCGCGTGCGCGAGCTGCGCCGCGCACTCTTCGACGACGTCGACCCCGGTACGCTCGATCGCATGGCGCTCTTCGAGTACATGATCGGCAACACCGATTGGTCGATCTACGCCTTGCACAACGTGCGCCTCGTGGTGACCGACTCCGTCGGCGTCCTCCCCATCCCCTACGATTTCGACTTCTCGGGCCTCGTCAATGCGCCCTACGCGGGCCCCGCGCCGCAACTACAGATCCGCAGCGTGCGCGAGCGCCTGTACCGCGGCCCCTGTCGCACGTGGGATGCGCTCGCCCCCACGGTCGCCGACTTCACCGCGCGCAAGGCGACGCTGATGGCGCTCGCCAGCAAGGTTCCGGGGCTGGAGAGCGGCGAGCGTCGCGACGCCGAGGAGTTCCTGTCGGACTTCTTCACCACCGCGGGCGACCGCGGCAACGCAACGCGCGCCTTCATCGACGGCTGCTTGCGAAAACCGGGCGCGTAGAAACGGTCATCCCGGCGCAGGCGCCGCCGCCGGGGCGCGCTCGCCCTCGCCGCGACTCAGTACCGAAGCGGCCACCATGTCACCGGTCACATTGGTCGTGGTGCGGAACATGTCGGGAATCGTGTCCACGCCGAGGAGGATCCCCATCCCCTCCACCGGAAGCCCCGCCGCCAGCAGCACGGGGACCATCACGATGATCGAGCCGGCCGGGATCCCGGGGACGGAGAACGTCGTCAGGACGACCGTGACGACGATCGTGGCCAATTGGGCGGGGGCCAGCGTGACGCCGTACAGGTGGGCGATGAAGACGATCCCCGTCGTGATGCCTAACGCACCGCCGATGCGGAAGGTGCTGGCGGCCAGCGGAAGGAAGAACGTCGTCACCTGCTCGGGAAGGCGCAGCCGCTCCCGCGCCGCCTCCATCATCGCCGGAAGCGCTGCCAGCGACGAGCGGGCGCTGAATGCCACCGCCTGCGCCGGGAAGGTGCCACGCGCAAAGGTCGCCACGGATGCCCGCCCGCCCACCGCCGCCAGCGGGTACATCACCACGACGGCAAACAGGACGCAGACGAACGCTGTGACGCCGATGTACCCCACCAGCGCCCCCGCCGCCGACAGCCCCAGCCTGGCCGCCAGCGGGACGGCGAGGGCAAAGACGCCCAGCGGCGCCGCCGCAAGCACCCAGCGCACGAGCGTCAGCGCCGCATCGGCCACGCCGCGAAAGAAGCGCACCATCAGCTCCTTCGTGTCGCCCGTTAGGCGCGTGAGCGCGAGCCCGAAGCACACCGAGAAGACGATCAGCGGAAGCATCGCCCCGTCGGCCGCCGCCTTGACCGGGTTGATCGGGACGAGGTCGGTGAGCCACTGCGCGAAGCTCGGGATCTTCTTCACACTCTCTGCCGCCGCCGTGGCCGCGGTGGCGCCGCTCTCGCGCAGCGCCGCGGCCGCCGCGGGGTCGATCGGGATCAGCCCGATCAGCGGCGGGGCCACGACGGCGGCGAAAACTCCCCCGGCAACCAGCATCACCAGAAAGAACGCCAGGGCCCGCGTCCCGATGCGCCCGATGGTCCGCGCGTCGGGGGCCGAGGTCACGCCGACGATGATGCTCCCCATCACCAGCGGGACCACCGTCATGCGGATCGCATTGATCCAGAGCGTCCCCACCGGTTCGATGATGGGCACGAGGGCGTCGAGCGCCGGCGACCCGGTGGTCGAGACCAGGATCCCGACACCCATGCCCAACGCGAGCGCGATGAGGACTTTCGTCGTGAGCGACACGCGCCCAAACTACCGACGCGTCGCGGGAGGCGCGAGCAGCCCGCTCCCGACGGCACAACCCCCGACAACCGACGAGACCACCCCTCATGACCCACAAGACGGCGAGCGACCTGTTCACCGAGGCGCGCGCGCGCATCACGCAGGTAACGCCGCAGGAGACGATGCGACTGCGCGAGGCGCACCCCGAGACGGTGCTCATCGACTGTCGCGAGCCTAACGAATGGAATCTCGGCCACATCCCGGGGGCCGTCTTCATCCCGCGCGGCATCCTCGAGTCCAACGTGGAAGCAGCGGTCCCGCGCACGGCGCGCGTCGTGATCTACTGCGCCAGCGGCAATCGCTCGGCGCTGGCCACCGAGACGCTCCTCCAGATGGGCTACGGCGACGTGGCGTCGATGAGCGGCGGGATTCGCGGCTGGGTGGACGCGGGGGGCGACATCGAGGGGTGATGCACGCCGCGCGCATTCGCCGCCCGGGTCCGCCATGTTGACCGGTGACCCGCGCCTCACGCACCCGCTCCTGGTGCAGCTGGCGGGGGCGCTCGCCGTGCGCCCGGGCGCATCGGCGGAGGACGACGGGGCGCCGGCGCGTGCCGCGGTGGCCATCACGCTGCGCCCGGCGGTGGAGGGGGTGGAACTCCTCCTCATTCGCCGCGCCGAACGCGCTGGCGACCCGTGGAGCGGGCAGATCGCCTTCCCCGGCGGGCGTTGGTCGCCTAACGACGAGTCGCTCCTGCAGACCGCGCTGCGCGAGACCTGGGAGGAGACCGGGATCGACCTCGCGGGGCACGGGGTGGTGCTGGGGACGCTGGACGAATTGCGCCCGCGCACCGCGACCCTTCCCGCCATCATCGTCACCCCGGTGGTGGTCGCGCTCGACCAGCCCGTCACGCTCGCGCTGAGCGACGAGGTGGCGGATGCGTTCTGGGTACCGCTGGACCTCCTGCGTGCCCCCGAGACGTCGCGCGAATCGCAGGTGCGCGTGCGTGGGGCGACGTGGAAGGTCCCCTCGTTCGTGGTGCACGAGCACGTGGTGTGGGGGATGACCGAACGCATCCTGCGGCAACTGCTCTCGCGGCTGGGCTGATGCGGCGTAGATTGCTCGCGCCTCCACTACCCATCCCCATCGCGTCGTATGCGCCGACTCCTCCTGGCGACCACCGTCGCCTCGCTCTGCACCGCGCCTAACGCCCTCGCGCAGCGCTCGCCCGCGCAGGGCGCTTCCGCCCAGCGCCCAGACCTTGCCGCCTTCGACGCCTACGTGGCGCAGGCGGTCAAGGCGTGGAACCTCCCGGGGCTCGCCATCGCCGTCGTCGCCAACGACTCGATGGTCTTCGCCAAGGGCTACGGCGTCCGCACGCTGGGGCGCCCCGAGCCCGTCGACGCGCATACGCGCTTCGCCATCGGGTCGACCACCAAGGCGATGACGTCGCTCGCCCTGCTGCAGGCGAGCGACGAAGGCGCGGTCTCGCTGGACCAGCCCGTGCTGCGCTATCTCCCCACGTTGCAGCTGTACGACCCGGTCATGACGCGCGAGATCACGGTGCGCGACCTCCTCACCCACCACACCGGACTGCCCGGGTCCGACCAGCTGTGGACCGGAGGCGACTACGGCATCGACGAGATCATCCGCCGCATGCGATTCCTTCGCCCCGTGGCGTCGTTCCGCAACCACTACGCGTACCAGAACGTGCAGTACGCGATGGCTGGCGAGGTGCTGCGTGCCGGAACGGGAAAGGCGTGGGCCGACTGGCTCAAGACGCGCATCTGGGAACCGCTCGGCATGCGCGAGACGCTGCCGACCGTGGCCGCCACCGAGGGGGAGCCCAACGTGGCGTCGCCGCACGAGGTCATCGACGACACGATGCGCGTCATCGCCAACCGCGCCGTCGATCCGGTGGCCCCCGCAGGTTCCGTCTGGTCCAGCGTCTCCGACATGGCCAAGTGGATGCGCTTCGTCCTCGACTCGGGACGCGTCGGCGGACGCCGCCTTGTTTCCGAGCGCGCCTTCAACGACTGGCTCTCGCCGCAAGTCGTCGTCCCGGTCTCCGACTTCTATCCCACCTCGAGCCTCGCATCGGTGCGACGCGTGAACTATGGACTGGGGTGGTTCCTCCACAACTACGGCGGCGATGAAGTGGCCATGCACACCGGGAGCATCGATGGCATGAGTGCGATCATCGGCCTCATCCCCGAGCGCCGCGTGGGGGTCTACATCCTGGCCAACAGCGATCATGCCGAGCTGCGTCACGCGCTGATGTTCCGCGCGTTCGACCTCTTCAATGGCCGGCGCCAGCGCGACTGGTCCGGCGAGGTGAAGACGCTGTTCGACGGCCTGGATGCGGCGGCACGCGCCCAGCGAACCGCCTTCGAGAAGTCGCGCGTCGCCGGCACGCGCCCCTCGCTCGCGCTCGAAGGCTATGCCGGGACGTATGCCGACTCGCTCAATGGCACGGTGGTGGTCAGCGTGCGCGATGGCGCCCTGCGCGTGGTGCGTGGCAAGGGATTCGCCGGCCGGCTGGAGCACTGGCACTACGATACGTTCGTCGCGCGCTGGGACGACCGGCGCTCGTCGTTGGCTCCCGTGACCTTTTCGCTCGACGCGCGAGGACGCGTCACCTCGCTCCGGATTGGCGCCGCGACCTTTGGCCGCGCCGCCGACGGCGCCTCGCGTTAGGCGTCGGGCCCGGCATTGCTGCAACGCCCAACTCGGCTCTCGCGGAGGGTCCACATGTCGTCGTTTGTCACGCGCCGGAGTGCCGGCGAACCGCGCCCCGCGTCCCGAGGACGCGCACGGGACATCGTGCACCGCGCGCGGCGCGCCGCGGTGGCGGGGCTGGCGCTCATGCTGCTGCTTCCCATGCGAGCGTCAGGTGCACAGAACCCGGTGAAGCAGGGCTGGGAGTGGTCAACGGACACGGTGATGCAGGTCGTGCATGCGGTGCGCGCCGGGCGCTCGCTCCAGCCCGAGCGGTGGCCCAACGGCGCGCGCGTCGCGGTTGCCCTCTCGTTCGACGTCGACAACGAGACGCCGAACCTGCGCTTCGGGCAGCCGACCGTTGGCGAGCTGTCGCAGGGGCAGTACGGGGCGCGCGTCGGCTTGCCGCGCGTGTTGCGCCTCCTCGATCGCCACGCCATCCCGGCGTCGTTCTTCATCCCGGCCATCTCGCTGATGATCGACCGCGACCAGGTCGAGCAAATCAGGAAGTCCGGACGCCACGAGTTCGCCGTGCACGGCTGGATCCACGAGATGAACACGCAGCTCCCGGCCGACGTGGAGCGCCGACTGGTCCAGCAGGCAATCGACACGCTTACCGCGCTCACGGGGAGCCGCCCCGTTGGCTACCGCGCCCCATCGTGGAACTTCTCTGCCGCCACGATGTCGATCGTGAAGGAACTCGGCTTCATCTACGAGTCCTCGCTCATGGCCGACGAGAGCCCGTACGAGCTGCTGCACAACGGCCAACCCACCGGCGTCGTCGAACTTCCGGTGGAATGGATCAACGACGACGCCCCGCTCTTCTCGCCGCGCGGCAACAACTACGCGTCGCCGCGGGAAATCGCGCAGGTCTGGATCGACGAGTTCGACAAGGCCTATGAGGAAGGGACGCTCTTCCTTCTCACCATGCACCCGCACGTGTCGGGACACCGCTCGCGCATCAAGGCGCTCGAACTCCTCATTGCCCACATGAAGGCCAGGCCCGGCGTCTGGTACGCCACGCATCGCTCGGTCGCGGAGTACGTGAAGCGCGAGGCGGGGATGAAGTAGGAGAGGGATGGCGGGGACGGAATTGCGGGCGAGCGGGACGAGTAGTAGGATTTAGTGCGAGCTAAATCTCAAGTTGCCTCAGGCGAATTCGGGCGTCCTTGAGAGGCTCGCGACGATCCGAATCCGTCCCTCGCGCATGAGTGCATCCCCCATCACCTCCACGCCTTCCCCTGGCTCACCGGCGCCCGCTGGTGCGCCGCCCGGGGTACCAGCGGGTACGCCGCCGGGCGGGGAGTCGGGGTGGCGCCGGGCGCGCGAAACGCCGTCGCTGGCCGAAGTGCACCGCACCATCCCGGTGCACGGGCTCACCTGGTGGCGCAAGCTGCTGGCCTTTGCCGGGCCCGGGTATCTCGTCGCCGTCGGCTACATGGACCCCGGCAACTGGGCCACCGATCTCGCGGGCGGGTCGCGCTTCGGCTACACGCTGCTCAGCGTCATCCTCGTCTCGAACCTCATGGCGGTGCTCCTGCAGGGGCTCGCCTCCAAGCTGGGAATCGTCACCGGGCGCGATCTCGCGCAGGCGTGCCGCGATCACTACTCGCCGGGGGTGAACTTCGCCCTCTGGATCCTCTGCGAGCTGGCGATTGCCGCCTGCGACCTGGCCGAAGTGATCGGGACGGCGATCGCGCTCGACCTCCTGTTCGGCATCCCGCTCGCCTGGGGGGTCGCGATCACCGCGCTCGATGTGCTCCTGGTGCTCTGGCTGCAGCACAAGGGATTCCGGATGCTCGAGGCGCTGGTGATTGCCCTCGTCGCGGTGGTGGGGCTCTGCTTCCTGTTCGAGATGTTCATCTCGCGCCCCGACCTCGTCGCGGTCGCGCGCGGCTTCGTCCCGTCGACGGAGATCCTGAAGAACCGGGAGATGCTCTACATCGCGATCGGCATCCTGGGCGCGACGGTAATGCCGCACAACCTCTACCTGCACTCGTCGATCGTGCAGACGCGCAAGTACGAAGAGTCGGCCGAGGGAAAGCGCGAGGCGGTTCGCTTCGCCTTCCTCGACTCGACGATCGCCCTCTCGCTGGCGCTCTTCATCAATGCGGCGATTCTCATCGTGGCGGCCGCAACCTTCCATCGCACGGGCAATACGCAGGTGGCCGAGATCCAGGATGCCTACCAGCTCCTGTCACCGTTGCTGGGGGTGGGGGCGGCGAGCGTGGTCTTCGCCCTCGCGCTCCTGGCGTCCGGGCAGAACTCCACACTCACCGGGACGCTTGCCGGGCAGATCGTGATGGAGGGCTTCCTCAACATCCGCATGCGCCCGTGGCTGCGGCGGCTCATCACGCGGGCCATCGCCATTGTGCCGGCGGCGATCACGGCCATCTTGTATGGCGAAAGCGGGACGGCTCGGCTCCTCATCCTGAGCCAGGTGGTCCTCTCGCTCCAACTCTCGTTTGCCGTCTTCCCGCTGGTGATGTTCACGTCCGACCGACTGAAGATGGGGGAATTCACCAACCCCGCGTGGCTCAAGGTTCTCGCCTACGCCGTGGCCACGGTGATCGCGACGCTGAACCTGTGGCTGCTCGTGCAGACCGTGAGCGCGTGGATGGCCTGATGTACCGGCGCATCCTGGTTCCGCTCGAGCATTCCGCGACCGACGCGTGCATCCTGGACCATGTGCGCCTGCTGGCGCGCCACAGCGGCGCGTCGGTCGTGCTCATCCACGTGGCCGACGGGTGGGCGGCGCGCAACATGGAAGCGCTCAAGCTGCGTGAGTCGGAGGAAATCCGGAGCGATCGCGACTACATCGAGCGCGTGGCCCGTGAACTCGTCGCCGAGGGAGTGCAGGCCGAGGCGGTGCTGGCCAACGGCGATCCGGCGCGCGAGATCTGCGCCTCGGCCATGCGCGAGCAGTGCGACCTGATCGCGATGGCGACGCATGGGCACAAGTTCATTGGCGACGTGATCCACGGCAGCGTGGCCAACACCGTGCGCCACGAGACGTCGATTCCCGTCCTCCTGGTGCGCGCCCCTTCGGGTGCGCGCCGCGCGTCGCCATCATGAGCGCACGCAAGGCCAAGGGGGCGCCGCTGTCGGCGCCGACCGCGCCGCCGGCGTCGATCGCCGAATGGTCGCTGACCGCTCCCGTCGAGGACTACCTGAAGGCGATCTACGCGATCGAAGCCGGGGGCGACGCGGCGGCGACCAACGACATTGCCGCGCGGCTCGAGATCGCCGCCGCCTCGGTGAGCGGGATGGTGCGGCGCCTGGCCGACCAGGGGTTGGTGTCGTACGAGCGCTACCGCGGCGTGCGCCTCACCGACCTGGGACGTCGCGCGGCGCTGCGCACGATTCGCCGGCACCGGGTGATCGAGACGTACCTGGCGCAGGCGTTAGGCTACCCCTGGGACCGGGTGCACGAGGAAGCCGAGCGCCTGGAGCACGCGGTGAGCGACGAGCTGGTGGACCGCATGGCGACGGCGGTCGGCGAGCCGCTCACCGACCCGCACGGCCACCCGATCCCGACGCGCGACGGGGAGATCGATGAGACGCGTCATCGCACGCTGTCGGACCTGGCGCGAGGGCAGCGCTCGCGCGTGATGCGTGTGAGCGACGAGGACTCGGAGCTATTGCGCTACCTGGCGCAGATCGGGATACGACCCGGCGTGGTGGTCACGCTGTCGGACAGGGCGCCATTCGACGGTCCGCTCACGCTGCAGGTGGGGAAGGGGGCGTGCCAGGTGGGGCCGGCGCTTGCCTCACGCGTGATGGTCGAACTCCTCCCGGACTGAGGCGATCGCGCCGCACCGCGCGATCGATCGTCGCGGCGCACCGCGCGATCAATCGTCGCGACGCGCCTTGATGACGACCGCGACGACCGCCGCCACCAGGACCGCGGCAAGGGAGATGAGGACGATCGGCGGCGGCGCGCTCCCCGTCTTCTGCGCGATGCTCACCAGCAACCCGATCCCGATCGCGATCGTCAACCCGGCGATGGTGGCGACGAGCGCCCCCGCCATGTTCGCCGAACGCCCCTGCGACGGGGGCTGGACCTCGTGCAACGCCTGCGCGATCTCCTCCCTCGTCACCTTGGGTTCGCGCGCCTGGAAGTCGGCGATCGTCGTGCGCAACCGGGCGGCCAGCGCGCGCGAGCGCGCCGATGCCTGCGACGTGGTGTGCGGGGGTACGATGACCATCGGGGGTGGCTCAGGTGGAGTGGGGTTGCCTAACGCAACACGAGGTACATGCCGCTCACCAGGAGCGCCATCGCACCCCCGATGAGTGTTGCCGCGAGGATTGGTGGATGTCCTCGTTCGCGCAGCCGGTGGACCAGCATCATGAGCCCTGCTCCTGGTTGTCCGCGAGCGTGTCGTTCGAGCGCGACTCCTCAGGCGCCGTGCCTTCCGCGCCTTGTGCACCCTCCGTGCGTTCCTCGCGCCCCTCTTTCGGAAGGCGCCCAGCGTCCCGCAACGCCATGCGCAGCAGGTACTCGATGTGCCCGTTGAGGCTGCGCAAGTCGTCGTTAGCCCAGCGCTGCACCGCGTCGAGCACATCGGGGTCGACGCGAAGCAGGAACGAGCGCCGCGCCATCATCGCCTCCTCACCTGCCGCACTCGCCGCACCTGCCGCTGGCCACGACCGCGGGACGGCGCCGAACTGGCACCATCCCGCGAGACGTCGACACCGCGCACGCCAGGCGCTGCGTGGTCATCGTCACTGGTAGATCGTCCCCGCGTTCACGACGGGCTGTGCGTCGCGGTCCGAGCACAGCACCACCAGCAGGTTGCTCACCATCGATGCCTTGCGCTCCTCATCCAGCGTGACCAACCCGCGGTCGCCGATGAGGGCGAGCGCGTTCTCCACCATCCCCACCGCCCCCTCCACGATCTTGGAACGCGCGGCAATGATCGCCGCCGCCTGCTGGCGTCGCAGCATCGCGCTGGCAATCTCCGGCGCGTACGCCAGGTGACTCAGTCGCGCCTCGATCACCTCGACCCCCGCCTTGTGCAGCCGCTCCGACACCGCCTGCTGCAACGCGGCAGAGATCTCGGCCGGGTGCGTGCTCAGCGCGATCTCGCCCAGTCCGTGCGCGTCGTAGGGATACGACTGCGCCAGGGCGCGCACCGCCGCCTCGGACTGCATCACCACGAAGTGCTGGTAGTCGTCCACCTCGAAAACCGCCTCCGCCGTGTCGACCACCTTCCACACCACGATCGCCCCGATCTCGATGGGGTTGGAATGGTTGTCGTTCACCTTGAGCTTGGCCGTCTCGAAGTTCCGCACGCGCAGCGACACGGCCTTCTTGGTGAAGAACGGATTGGCCCAGAACAGCCCCGACTCGCGCACCGTCCCCACGTACTTGCCAAAGAGGTTCAGCACCTTTCCCTCGTTTGGCTGCACCGTGAACAGCCCCGACAGCGTCAGGATGGCGATGAGCAGGAGGATGGCCCCGGAGACCGCGGTGAGGGGGTCGGCGCCGCTAGCGCCGACGATGATGCGCCAGACGCCGAGTCCGAGGAGAACGATGCCCAGGAAGAGCATGAGCAGACCGCTGGTCCCCGGCTTGTTGATCTCGCGTAGCATGGAACGAAGTCTCCAGAAGGTGGTATCTAGATGATATCACTTTGATATTCATGGCGCAAGACTCCCCCGCTTGACTTCGACCGCGCGATCCCGAGCATTGCCGGCATGAACGCGAACATCCGAGTCGGCGCGCAGGGGTGGAACTACGACGCCTGGGTCGGCCCCTTCTATCCCACCGGGACGCGAAGTGCCGACTACCTCACCACCTACGCGCGGGCGTTCGACACGGTCGAGGTCGACTCGACGTTCTACGCCATCCCCCCAGCCAAGACGGTGAAGGGGTGGGGTGAGAGAGTCCCGCGCGACTTTCGCTTCGCGCTCAAGCTCCCGCAGGAGATCACGCACGAGAACCGGCTTCGGAACTCAGCGGAGCAGCTTGCGCTCTTCACGGACAGGGCGCGTCTCCTCGGCGAAAAGCTCGGTCCCATCCTCATCCAGCTCGGCCCCGACTTCGCCCCAGTGGAGCTTCCGGCGCTGGCGTCGTTCCTCCCCACGCTCCCCCAGGATCTCGATTTCGCCATCGAGTTCAGGCAGCGCGGCTGGATTCACGACGGGATCATCGCTCTCCTGGCCGAGCACAAGGTGGCGCTGGCGCTGACCGATGCGCGCTGGATTCCACGCAAGACAATGCTGGCGCTGGCCGAGCGTCCCACGGGGAACGTGGCGTACGTGCGATGGATGGGGCCCAACCGTGACATCGTCGACTACTCGCGCCTCCAGGTCGATCGTTCCCGCGAGTTGGAGTCCTGGTCGCGGGTGCTGCCGGCGCTCGCCAAGCGGGTGCGGACGGTGTACGGCTACGTGAATAACCACTTCGCCGGCCACAGCCCGGCGTCGTTGCGCGAGCTGCAGCGCCTGCTTGGGCTGCCCTCGGTGGCACCCGAGGACCTGGGTGAGCAGATGAGTCTTTTCTAGTTCTCGACTTTCGCGCCGCCCCGTTAGGGGGTAGCGTAATGCGGGTATTTCTCCCGCCGGCTCCAAGGCCGCGGCGTGCCGCCCGGCGCGCACGCGGTGCTGCGGCGCCTTTCTCTCCCGCGGAAAGCCTGTCCAGTCGTTCCTCTCCCGGTGCGCCCGCGATTCGGATTCACAGCGATCGAGATGATCACGGTGCTGGCGATCGTCGCCATCGTGGCGGCGTTCGGCTATCCGCGATTGGCCGCGCAGCTGCAGCGGACGCGCGTGCACCAGGCGGCGCGGGTGCTGGCGGCCGACATCGAGGTGGCGGCGTCGCTGGCGGCGCGTGACCAGCGCCCGATGATCTTCGAGGGGGTCGCGAACGGCTACCGCATCCGTGACCGCACGACCGGTGCGGTGCGTTTCCGCCGCACCATTGGCCCCGGAACCGAGTTCGGGGTGCGCGCGCTGCACTTCGAGCCGACGAGCGTGGAGTTCTTCCCGTCGGGGATGACGTCGTCGCCGATGTGGGTGCGCCTGACCAACTCCGGCTACACTCGGCAGGTGCAACTGTCGCGCGCCGGCTTTGTGCGGGTGACGCCATGAACAGGGCGCGTCGCCGTGTCCACGGGCGGTCGCCGGGCGTTGGCGCGCGCGCACGCGCCGGGCTCTCGGTGGTGGAGGTCCTCGTGGCGGTCATGCTCTTCGGCGTGGCGACGACGGGGCTGGCGGCGATGACCTTCTGGGTCGGGACACGCGCTGGGGTGGCACGCGAGGCCAACCAGCGCGCCGACGCCGTCGCCGAGGAGGGCGATTTGCTGGCGTCGATGCCGTTTGACTCGCTGGAGTCGCAGGGCGGCTGCAAGGAGCGCGCGTATGCCGGCTTCGCATACTTGCGCTGCGTGCGCGTCGACGAAGTGGCGGGCGATCGCCGCCGCGTGCTGCTGACGGTGGCCCCGATGGCGCAGGCGGGTTCGCGGTCGCTGGCCCCCGATACGCTCCAGCTCGAGCGGACGCGCACGGCGCCGTGGAATCCGCTGCAGTAATCCTGGAGGCGCCGCTGCGGTGCGTGCCGTTGGTGCGCCGCGCGCGGGTTGCGCGCTGGCGCGCCTTCACACTGGTGGAACTGCTCGTCTCGCTGGTCCTGCTCGGCGTCATGGGCGCGGCGATGCTCCGTTTGTTCGTATCGCAATCGCGCTTTGTGGACCAGCAGGTCAAGCAGCGCGCGGCGCGGACCGTGTCGCGCGTCTCGCTCAACTTGCTGCTGCAGGAGCTGCGCACCGTGGAGGCGGAAGGTGGGGTGGTCACCGCGTCGCAGCGCGCCATCGGCGTGCGGGTGCCGTACGCGTTAGGCATCACCTGCGGGACGGCGGGGGGGCGGACGATCGTCTCGCTCCTCCCCGTGGACTCGGTGCTGTATGCGCAGGCGGTCTTTGCCGGCTATGCGTACCGCGTGCAAGGCGGCGACTACCGCTATGTCGACGTCGGGGCCTCGACGGCGCCGAGTGCGGCGGTGGGGACGTGCGTGGCGGCAGGCGTCACCACGTTGCCGCGCGGACAGCTGATCCAGGTTGCCCCGGCCATTCCGGCACCCTACGACAACGGCGCGCCCGTCCTCGTCTTCCAGCGCATCGACTACGACTTCAGTGGCTCGGTGGTGGTGCCGGGCAGGATGGCGCTCTGGCGATCGGTGCAGGGGGGGCGGCATGAGGAGGTGGCGGTTCCCTTCGATTCCACCTCTGCGTTCCGGTTTTTCACCGTTGGAGATGACACGTCGCTCGCCGCGCCGCCCGCCAGCCTGACGGCGATTCGTGGCGTGGAGCTGCGCTTCACCGGGGCCAGTGAGGAGGCGCGCGCGGGGCGGCTTGCCCCGGAGCTGTCACCGCAGCGCTCGGCGGTCTTCTTCCTGAATGCGCCCGAGCACTGAGATGACCCGCCCTCCCACGCCCACCTACCCAGCGCAAGCCGGGATCCATTTGTCCTCGACACACCCACGATCGGCTGCCCGCCGACGCCTGGCCGCTCGCACATCGCTGCAGCCGCGGCGTGGGCTCGCGCTCCCCACGGTGCTGATGCTGATCGCGCTCCTCTCGGTGATGGCGGCGGGCGCCATCACGCTCGTGGGGACGGAGCGCCGCGTGGTGGGGAACGATGCGATGGCCACACGCGCCTATGCGCTCGCACGGGGAGGGCTCGACCGCTTCCTGGCGTCGCGCGATTCGCTTGGCTTCACCGCCGTACCGCCGGCCCCGGTGGAGAGCGTGCGCGTGGCTATGAACGGCGGCTATGCCGACGTGATCATGGAGCGCGTACGCGACGAGGCGGGGATTTCCACGCCGGCCATGTACGTGGTGCGCTCGCGCGGCGTGCTGCTGGATCGCGCGGTGCGGCCGCGCCCCGTGGCCGAGCGGACGCTGGCGCAGTATGCGCGCTGGCAGCGCGCCGGGATGCCGGTCCTTGCCGCCCACGCCTCGTTAGGTGGGGTGGACAACCAGGGAAGTGCCGGAACGCTGAGCGGCTTCGACGCCTGCGGCGCCGCGGCGGCGGTGGCTGGCGTCGCGGTCCCCACCACTCCGGGCTATGTGCAGCCGCACGGCGCCCCCTTCGCTTCGGGGAGCCCGAACCTCCTCGACCTCGGAAGCGCGGCGTCGGCCGCGTCGGCCATCACGATCGACTGGGGGGGGATCGTTGCCAAGGGGATCGGGGCGGCCAACGTGACGCTTCCCGGCGGGGCATGGCCGCCGTCGGCGCAGTGGGGCGACGCCACATTCTGGCCGGTGATCGTGGTGCGCGGCGACTTCGTACTCCCGACCGATGGTCGCGGGCTCCTCGTCGTGACCGGGACGCTCACCTTCCCGCCGCTGCGCCAGTGGGACGGCGTCGTCCTGGTCGGTGGGGCGATGGTCGTTCCCGCCGACGCCACGGTGAACGGCGCCGTGGTGACCGGGCTCAACGCGACCATTGGCGGCGCCGTGGGCGTGGACCAGATCGCCGGGCGCTACGTGGCGCAGTACAACTCGTGCGACGTGGCGCACGCGCTCTCGGTCTTCAACGGCCTCACCCCGTTGCGCAACGCCTCGATCGATCGCTGGGCCTACTGATCGCCGCGCGGCCTTCTGCGTCACGGCCGGTGCGTCGGCTATACTTCGCGCACTCGTCCGGGGTCCGTGCCAGGCGAGCGTTCCGCGCGCGTTTCACGCTCGCTTCTCGCGCGTTTCCCCTGCGCTAATTCCGCGCGTCACCGTCGCGTCCACGCATGCCCCGTCGCACCCTCGCCTTCGTGATCTTCGCCGTTGTGGTGGCGGCGGCGTGCGTGCGACTCGGCTTCTGGCAGCTCTCGCGCCTTGGGGAGCGGCGCGCGCTCAACGCGACGATCGCGGCGCGGCTCGAGGCCCCTGCGGCGCCGTGGGACGAGGTCACGCGCGACTCGGCGAGCGCGCGATACCGGCGGGTGCAGCTGACGGGGCGCTACGACTATGCACGCGAACTCGTTCTCACCTCGCGCGCGCGCAACGGCGCCCCGGGGGTGTACGTCCTCACGCCGCTGGCGGTGGCAGGATCGCCAAGCGTCCTCGTCAACCGTGGCTGGGCCTACGCGGCCGACGGCATGAGCATCGATCTCTCCAAATGGAACGAGGGCGACAGCGCAACCGTCGATGGATTCCTCGAGGCGTACGTCCCGGCGGGAGGGATGGTCTCCACGCCGTCGCAGCCGCGCGGCGTTCGCCACCTGGTGCGCGACTCCATCGAGCAGCGGCTCGGCGAGCGCGTGGCCCCCTTTCTGGTCGTGCAGCGCCTGGGGCGCGACCAGCGCGATTCGCTCACGCACCTGGTGCGCGTGGAACCGCCGCCCATGAATGAAGGGTCGCACCGCAGCTATGCGATCCAGTGGTTCGCCTTTGCCCTCATCGCCCTAGTGGGCGCCGCCGTCGTGGCCCGCCGCGGCCCCGGGGGGGACGCCGCGCGTTAGGCGGTGCGCGCCTCGCGCTCGGGGCGTTGCAGGATCAGCACCGCGAGTGCGATCAGTGCCCCGCCCGCCAAGGTCGGGAGCGTCACCGGCTGCCGCAGCACCAGCGCCGCGAGGACCGCGGCGCAGAACGGCTCGGCTGTGGAGATGATCGCCGTCCGAACGGCGCCGAGCGACTCCAGCCCGCGCAGGATGAGCTGGAAGGCCACGACCGTGGGGACCACCGCGAGCCAGGCAATCGCCCCCACGCTGCTCGTCGTTGGGGTCCAGGCCAGTCGGCCGCGCGCGGCGGCGTAGACCAGGAGCGAAAGGCAGGTGCCGATGGCGATGTAGAAGGTCGCCACGGTCGCCGTGGTGCCGACTTGCAACTGGCGGAGCAAGGGAAAGTACAGCCCGTAGACAAAGGCGCCGGAGAGCGAGAGCGCGGCGCCTATCGGCGAGATGGCGTCGGCGCCCGGGGCCCCGATGATCACGACGATCCCCGCCAGCGAGAGGGCGAGCGCGAACAGGCGGCGTGGCCCTACCCGGTCGGTCCCGCGTATCGCCGAAATGATCGTCACCCACGCCGGATACGTGTAGAACAGGAAGACCACGGTCGCTGCCGGCATGTAGGCCAGCGCCGACAGGTTGAGCAGGTTCACCGCCGCCTGGCCGGCACCCCCCTGCACGATGAGCCGGTGCCGGTGCGCGCGCGGCAGCGTGAGGCCACGCCATCCGCCTGCCAGCGGGAAGAGGAGGAGCGCCGCCACGAGAAAGCGCCCCATGACCACCGTGGCGAGCGGCGTCCCGTCGCGCGTCCCGATCACCGTCGCAATCGAGATGCTGGAGAAGCCGAACGCGGCGGCCACGACCGCCAGCGTGGCGCGGCCGTGCGACAGCGGCGCACGCGCCATGGCATCACCGACCACGCTCATGCGAGTTGCAGCAGGCGGCGCGCGATGTTGAAGTAGATCACGAGGCCCGTCACGTCCACCAGCGAGGCAACGAACGGCGATGACGCGATGGCCGGGTCGAAGCCAAGCCGCTTGAAGACGAGCGGCAGCATCGCCCCCACCACAGAGCCCACGATCACGACCATTACCAGCGTGAGGGAGACGACGAGCGAGAGCGTCCACGTGTTCCCCCACATCATGGCGCGCACGAAGCCGATCGCCCCGAGGCACCCCCCAAGGACGAGCCCCTGGCCCAGCTCGCGCACGAAGACGCGCAGCGCGTCGCGCAGGTCGACGTCGCCAACGGCGAGCGCGCGCGTGATGAGCGTGGCCGACTGCGAACCCGAATTTCCGCCGGAGCTGATGATGAGCGGGATGAAGAGGGTGAGCGCAATGGCCGACGCCAGCGTGTCCTCGTATGCGCGCATCGCCGTCCCCGTGAACATCTCGCCCACGAAGAGGAAGACGAGCCATCCCACGCGCTTGCGGGCCACGCTCCAGAAGCCCGCCGAGAAGTACGGCTCCTCGAGCGGCTGGACCGCGCCGAGCTTCTGCATGTCCTCGGTCTGTTCCTCGACAATGGCATCGATGACGTCATCGACCGTGATCACGCCGATGATGCGATCGAAGGCGTCCACCACGGGGACGGCAACGAGGTCGTACTCGGAGGTGATGCGCGCGACTTCTGCGCGGTCGGCCGTGGCGGGAACCTTCACCACCTCGGTCCACGCCAGGTCGGCCACCTTGCTTCCCTCGGCGGCCGCAACGAGTTCGCGCAACGACATCACGCCGACGATCGCGCCACGTTCGTCGGTGACATAGATGGCGTGCATCGCCTCCTTGCGCCCAGAACGCGCCGCGACGCGCACGATGTTGAGCGCTTCCTCCGATGTGAGGTCCTGGGTGACGGAGACGAACTCCGTCGTCATCAGCCCGCCGGCGGAGTCGTTCTCGTACTGGAGCAGGCGCTCCGTCTCCTGCCGCTCAGCCTCGGGGAGGTCCTGGAGAATCTCGTCGGCCGTCTCTTCCTCGAGTTCCTCGAGGATGTCGGCGCGATCGTCCGGCGTCATTTCCGAGACGAGGGCGACCGCCTGCTCCGTGCTCATTGCCTCGAGCAGCTCGTAGCGCAGCTCTTCGTCGAGGTATTCGAGGACGTCGGCGGCGCGCGCGGCCGGCAGGGCGCGCAGGAACTCGGCGACGCGGTCGCGCGGCATCGCCTCCGCTACGTCGGCGAGGTCCTTGGGATGGAGCTCTTCCGTCTCCGCGGCCACGTCCTCCGGCGATTCCTCGAGCATGACGAGGATGTCCGGGGCCAGGAGCTGCGCGAGCTCGGAATCCTGGTTGCGTTGTGAGGGCGTCATGGTCGCCGTCCGTTCGGAGTGGACAGGCGCACGCGCGTGCGGGCGAGGCAGAAGGGCAAAGCCGGCCGGCGCGGCGGGCGCAAGTTACGGGCGTCGTTCAGGGCGAACAAGCGCGCCGCGTGGCTCGCGCAGTACGTCTCGTCCTCGCTGCACACCTTCTGGCGGTCTCGCGCTGTCCAACGGCAGTTCACTGCACGCCGCCCCCTCGAAGGCCAGCGTCCCGAGTCCATCTGCATGCGTATCGTTCGTATTGCCCCCCTCCTGCTGGCGCTCGTCGTCGTTCCGCGTGCTGGACACGCGCAGCGCTTGCGTCCCGACGATACGCGCGCGGCGCGGACGACCGCTGTCGGAGGCGAATCGGCGACCGCCGTTGCCGCGACGGCGACCACGACCAGCGCCTTTCGCGTGAAGATCGCGCCGGCCATCGACGGCAAGGATACCGACGAGGCGTGGCGCAGTGCCCAGCGCATCGACGGTTTTCGCGTCTTCGATCCCGTCGAGGATGGGGCGCCGGCCATGCAGACCGAGGCGCGCGTGGCCTATGACGATCGCAACCTCTACGTCTTTGTGAGGGCCTTCGATGCGCACCCGGACAGCATCATGGCGCTCCTGTCGCGTCGCGACGAGCGCACGCAGTCCGACTACATCAGGGTGATTGTCGACTCCTATCACGACCGGCGCACGGGGTACGAGTTCATGGTGAATCCGGCCGGCGTGCAGCGCGACATCTATCTCTACAACGACTCCAACGAGGATGTGACGTGGAATGCCGTCTGGGACGTGAAGACGGAGATCGACTCGCTGGGGTGGACGGCCGAGTTCCGCATCCCGCTCAGCCAGTTGCGCTATCCGCGCAAGGACGAGCACACGTTCGGCATCGGGATTCACCGCGAGATTGCGCGCCTCAACGAGCGGTCGAGCTGGCCGTTGTGGCGCCGGTCGCGCTTCGGGATCGCGTCGCAGTTGGGTGAGGTGCGCGGGCTTGTCGGGATCTCCAGCCCGCGTCGCCTCGAGCTGATGCCGTACACCGTGCAGGCCAACGACTCGAAGCTGCGCGCCGACGGGTACGGGCGTTCGCAGCGAATGTCGTTAGGCGCCGACGTGAAGTACGGCCTCTCGTCCAACCTCACGCTCGACGCGACCATCAATCCCGATTTCGGGCAGGTGGAGGCCGACCCGGGGGTGCTCAACCTCGGCGCCTTCGAGCAGTTCTTCGAGGAGCGGCGCCCCTTCTTCCTCGAGGGGACGGGGATCTTCCGTTACGACGTCGACTGCAACGACGGCCAGTGCACGGGGCCGTTCTACTCGCGGCGCATCGGGCGCAGCCCGCAGGCGGGCTTCCTGAGCGAGGACCAGAATGCGGTCCCGCTCAACTCGACGATCCTTGGTGCGGCCAAGGTCACGGGGCGGCTGGCCAACGGCTTGTCGTTAGGTATCCTGAACGCGGTGACGGGGCGCGAGAGTGTCGCCGAGTCACTCACCGTCGAGCCGCGCACCAACTACTTCGTGGCGCGCGCCCAGCAGGACCTGCGCGGCGGGCGCAGCGGCGTGGGGCTCATCGTCACCGCCGTGAATCGCAACCTCGATGGATACACGGAGGACTTCATCCGTCGCGAAGCCTACACCGCCGGTGTCGACGCACGTCATCGCTTCGGGAAGGACGCGATGTACGAGCTCACCGGGCAGCTGTTCGGGTCGTTGGTGCGCGGCAGCGAGCAGGCCATCGCGGCCACGCAGCGCTCGGCGGTGCACTTCTACCAGCGTCCCGACGACGACGTGACCTACGATTCCACGCGCACCGCGCTCAGCGGCGTCGGCTCGCAGGTCGGGTTCTCGAAGAACGGCGGGCTCACGCGCTTTCACACGGGGGTGTGGTATCGCGGGGCCGGGCTCGAGATCAACGACGTCGGCTTCATGCAGAACGCCAACAACATGGGGCAGAGCAACTGGTTCGCCTTCGTCTTCCAGCAACCGCGGTGGTGGTACCGTCGCTGGCAGGTGAACTTCAACCAGTGGAGCAGCTTCACCGCCGACGGGCTCAGCACGGGGCGCGGCGGCAACATCAACATGAACGCGCAGTTGCGCAACATGTGGTTTGTCTACGGCGGCTTCGGTGGCGAGCTGGGGAGCAACTGCGCCGCCTGCCTGCGTGGCGGCCCCGCGCTGTGGGAGAATCACTCGGTCCAGGGGTGGGCCGGCTTCACCGGCGACCAGCGGCGGCCGGTCTACGGCTCGTTCAGCGCCTCCTTCAGGCGCACCGACGGCGGCCGCTCCATGAGCTACTTCCTTGGCCCCAGCCTGCAGGCGCGCGTGGCGTCATCGTTCTCGGCGAGCGTCGGGGCGTCGTTCAGCCGCAACGTGGACGATCGCCAATGGCTGGAGAACTTCGGCGACCTCGGGAGCGACACGACGCACTACACCGTGGCACGCCTCAACCAGAAGACCGTGGCCCTCACCACGCGCCTCAACTGGACGGCATCGCCCACGCTGTCGCTGCAGGTGTACGCCCAGCCATTCGTCACCGGCGGTGCGTACTCCAACTGGCGCGAGGTGAGCGCCCCTCGCTCGCGCGACTACGCGGATCGCTTCGAGCCCTACACGCAGGGTGGCGATCCCGGCGGCTTCAACTTCAAGCAGTTCCGCTCCAACACCGTGCTGCGCTGGGAATACCGTCCCGGGTCGACACTCTTCCTCGTCTGGGCGCAGGGACGGCTGCAGGACGGACTCGACGCCGGCTCGTTTCGATTCAACCGCGACTACCGGAACCTGTTCAGCGCGCACCCGGACAACACGTTCCTGGTAAAGGCGAGCTACTGGTTCTCGATGTAGGACGGGCGGACGGGGGCGTTAGGCGGGGCGCCCGTTCGTTGCGTCAGGCGATGCGCGGGCGGTGCGTCAGGCGGTGCGGGGGCGGCGACGCCCCGAGTCGAGGCTGGCGTCGTGAAGCGGCAGGCGACGGCGGTCGGTTTCGATGTGGCGAAGGGTGTAGCCCACCGCGGCGACCGCGTGCGCGAGTGACGCCTCGTCGAGCGCGACATCGTGTTCCAGCGTCGCCCGGCCGATGACGACGTCCGCCGTCGCGATGCCGGGGACCTGGGCCAGCGACGTGTGCACGGCGCGCGCACAGTGCACCGAACGCATCCCGTCGATCGTCAACGTGGTCAGCATGCGGAGAGAATGTATATTCGCCGCATGAACATCGCCTTTCTCGGGCTGGGGGCCATCGGCGCACCGATGGCGCGGCACCTCGCCGCCCAGCACACGCTCACTGTCTGGAATCGCACGGCCGCCAAGGCCGACTCGTTCGCCAAGGCCCACGGCGCCTCGGCCGCCCCGACCCCTGCCGCCGCAGCACGCGGTGCCCAGGTGGTCATCACCTGCCTCCCGACCTCGCGCGAAGTGGAGGCGTTGCTCGACGGCCCCGCGGCGGGCGACGCCCTCCTGGCGGGGATGGGTGACGGGACGCTCCTCATCGACTGCACCTCGGGCGACCCCGCGACCTCACGTCGCATCGCGGAACGGCTCGCCGAGCGTGGGATCGCCTTCCTCGATGCCCCGGTGTCCGGCGGCGTGGTCGGGGCGGAGAAGGGCGCGCTCACCGTGATGTGCGGCGGCGACGACGTCACTTTCGCGCGCGCACGCCCGGTGCTGGAGGCGTTCGGGAAGAAGATCGTGCTCGTGGGCCCGGTCGGGGCGGGGCACGCCCTAAAGGCCGTGAACAACGCGCTGCTCGCCGTCCACATCTGGTCCACGGTGGAAGGGCTCGCCGCGCTCACGCGCGCCGGCGTCAAGCCGTCGGCGGCGCTCGACGTCATCAACGCTTCCAGCGGGCGCTCCAACACGTCGGAGAACCTCGTCCCGCAACGCGTCGTCACGCGCGCCTTCCCGCGCACCTTCAAGCTCGCCCTCCTCGAGAAGGACATCGCGATTGCCGCCGAGTTCCTGCGCGAGCAGCGCATCCCGTCGATGGTGATCCAGCAAGTGGCCGATCTCTTCCGACTCGCGCGCCACGAGCTGGGCGAGGAGGCCGATCACGTCGAAGCCGCGCGCCTCATCGAGGAATGGAGCGGCGTCGTGATCCAGGACTAGAAGACCGCCCTCGTCCCCATCGCCTCACCCGTTTTCCAACGCCACGATGTCCGCCCACCGCCTGAGCACCCTCGACGAGATCCGCGCCCACTTTCCCGCGTTGGAGCGCCGGGAGGGCGACCTCCCCGTGGCGTACTTCGATGGCCCGGGGGGAACGCAGGTGCCGCGCCGCGTGGTGGATGCGATGGTGGACTACCTCTACCATCACAACGCCAACACGCACTGGGCGTACCCCACGTCTGCGGAGACCGACGCGCTCCTGCTCGGCGCCCGCACGGCCGCGGCCGACCTGCTCAACGCGCAGGTCGACGAAGTCGTGTTCGGTCACAACATGACGACGTTGACCTTTCACCTGTCGCGAGCGTTAGGCAGGGGATGGGACAGCGGCGACGAGGTCATCGTCACGGAGCTGGACCACCACGCCAACATCGCGCCCTGGCGGGAGATGGCGCGCGAGCGCGGCGTCACCGTGCGCACCGTGCGCATGGATCCCGCGAGCGGCACGCTCGACTGGGACGACCTGCGGCGCGCCTTCACGCCGCGCACGCGCCTCCTCGCGATCGGCGCCGCGTCCAACGCGCTGGGGACGATCAACGACATCCCGGCGGCCGTTCGCCTTGCGCACGAGCATGGCGCGCTGTGCTTCGTGGATGCGGTGCACTACGCCGCGCATGCCGTGATCGACGTGAAGACGTGGGACTGCGACTTCCTCGCCTGCTCGGCGTACAAGTTCTACGGTCCCCACGTGGGGATTGCCTTTGGCAAGCGAGCGCTGCTCGACGCGCTCGACGTTCCGCGACTCGAACCGGCCTCGAACGTGTCGCCCGAGCGCGTCGAGACGGGGACGCTCGATCACGAGGGGATCGTGGGGGCGGGCGCCGCCATCGATTTCCTGGCCTCGCTGGCGCGCGACCTGCCGCCAGGGGCAACGCGTCGCCAGCGCCTAACGGCGGCGGTGGGGGGGCTGCACGAGCGCGGCGATGCCCTCGTGGCGCGCCTCTGGCAGGGGCTGCGCGCCATCGACGGCGTCACGCTCTATGGCGTCACGCCGGGCGCGGGGGCGCGCACCCCGACGGTGATCTTCACGGTCGCCGGGCGCACATCGACCGAGGTGGCGGCGGCGCTCGTCCCGCGCGCCCTGTACCTCTCCAACGGCGATTTCTACGCGCTCACCGTGGTGCAGCGCCTTGGCCACGAGGGCGACGGCGTCGTGCGGGCCGGGTGTGCCTGCTACACGTCGGAAGCCGAGGTCGCTCGACTCGTCGCCGCCGTCGCCGACCTCGCCGCTCGCTAGGCACCGGGATCCGCATCGGCGTCCCCGGGGCGACTATATTGCGCCGGGCATGAATCCTCGTCGCCTGGTCTCGATTGCCGCCTGCGCCGCGCTCGCCGCAGGGTGCGCGGAGCGTCGCGCGCCACGTTCGGAGCTGCCACCGCTTTCCTTCCTGGTGTCGGCTGGCGACTCGACCTTCTGGGTCGAGCAGGCATCGTCGCGACTCACTGTTCGCCGCTCGCCCATGCTGCTGACGGAGGTGGCGGGGCGCTTCTACGAGTTGTACCTGACGGATGACGACCGGTCGTTCTACGACGCCGTCATCGTGGGCCAGCGCATCTTTCGCCGCGACCTCGCCAGCGGCGACTCGCTCCAGCTTTTCGAGGACGCCACCCTGGCGCGGCTGGCGGCCGACTATGCCGCGAGGCATCCCGGCGAGGCGCCGCTCGGCCCCGACGATGACGCCGCCGATGCGCCGTCGACCACCGCGACGACCGAGACCGAGTTGCTCGAGGCGACCGGACCGTACCTCACCATCGAGCAGCACGTGGACATCGACGTGCGCGGCGGCAGCGACCAGCACCTGACGCGGCGCGCCGTGCTCGACGTTCGCGATGGTCACGCCGTCTCCATCGCCGACCTGGTCGGCGCGCGCCAGGCGGCGGACATCAACCGTCAGGCGCAACGCGTGCTCGCCGCCACCCTGGATTCCGCGCGCCGCGCCGGCGACGAGCGCGCCCGTCGCGCCTCTGCCGCCCTCACCGGCTTTACCTTCGACTCGACGTCGTTTGCACTGGTCGACGACGACGGGGCCCCCGCCATCGCCTTTCTCGTCCCCGGGCGCGGGGCGCACGCGGGGGGCTACTCGCTCCCGCTCGCCCCGCTGCGCATCAGCGAAGGGCCGTGGTGGGCGCCGATTCGCGCCGGACTTCCTTCCCTCCGCGGCGAGGCGCTCACCTGGCGCGGCGACGCCTACGATGTGGTGGTGCGCGAGGACTCGGCCGGCGACTCGGTGCAGTTGGTCGTGCGCGCCGGACCTAACGAATGGCCGGTGGCACGCGTCCCGGCGCCGGTGCGGCGCGTGACGCGACTCGACCATCCGCCGGCGCCGGCAACCACGCGCGACGCCCTGCGGCGCGCCTTCAGCGAGTCGGCGCTGTACTCCGGCGAGTTGCGTACCGCGTCCGCGCCGCACCGCCCGCGAAACCCTGCGCCGGCAATCGCCCACTGGGCGGCGCAGCGATGATCCGCCAGCGCCGCCCGGGGAACGAATCGTCGTTGTCGCCGCGCCGCACCGCCGCCGCGGTCACTCCCGGTGGGGACACACGGCGCCCATCAGGCACGATCTGTCGGATCTGTGCGAGGATGCGGCGCCCCCGAGGTCGAATCTTCCCCTTGATGCCGGGGCGTTGTCCGGCGTTCTTGCATGCAGGGCTCGGCGTCCTCGAGTTCTCGCTTCCGTGGCCGGCTGATTGTCCCCTGTTCCTCCCCCTGCACGTCCCCCTGCATCGGCCCGCGCGAGTCTCGCCTACCGCTCCATCCCCCAACGGCTCCCGTTGCACCTGGAGAAGCTGATGACGAAGAAGTTCTCGCTCGACGAAGCCAACCGGATGTTGCCGCTGGTATCGCGCATCGTGCGCGATGTCATCGACCACTACCGCGAGTGGCAGCGCGTCGTCGAGGCGTTCGAGATCGCGGCCACGCTGAGCCGCTCGGAGAAGCCCACCCCCGAGGCCGAGGCGCTGCAGCACAAGGCGCAGGAGCTGGCGCGCGACATTCAGGGCTTCGTCGCGGAGCTCTCGAAGCTCGGGCTCGAGTTCAAGGGGTTCGAGTTGGGGCTCGTCGACTTCCCCGCCGACGTCGAGGGACGGCCGATCTTCTGGTGCTGGAAGCACGGCGAGACGGCAGTGACGCACTGGCACGACGTCGACGCCGGATTCAATGGACGACAGCCAGTCGAATCGCTCCTCGCTCCAGCCCACCAGGCGTGACGCCGGATCGACACTGCCGCCCCAACGCCATCACTCACTCTGCGCCCCACGATGAAGAACTTCCGCGCCTCCGACGGCACCAGCTGGAACGTCGCCGTGCAGCTTCCCAGTCATTCGAGCGCGATCGTCGTCTTCCAGAACGCGAACGGAAATTCGCAGCTCGATCGATACGCGATCCACAACGCGCACGATCCGCAGGTGAACGACCCTCGCGGGCGCCTCGACGGGAAGTCGGTCCTCGCGGGCCTTGGCGACCGGGACATCGCGCGCCTCTTCCGCCGCTCCGTCCCGGTCAACACGCAGTACCCGGCGTACATCGTTTCCTAACGAGTTGGCACGCCTCCGGTGTGGCGGCGGTTCCTAGCCGCCAGCGCCGCTCGCCTTCGGCACAACCTGCGCATCGCCCGCGTCGCGGAAGGGGACATCGATCTCCATCCCGTCGCGGGCGATCGTCGTTCGCGGGAAGACGCTGCGCGCCTCGCGCTCGAGGTCGGAGACGTCGCGCGTGTAGCGCGCCGACAGGTGCGTGAGGACGAGTCGCCGCACGCCGGCATCGCGGGCGAGCGTGGCGGCCTCGCGCGCCGTTGAATGCCCGGTCTCCACCGCCCGGTCACCTTCCTCGTCGCCAAAGGTGGACTCGTGCACCAGGAGGTCGGCGTCGGTCGCGGCAATGCGAGTGGCGTCACAGGGGCGCGTATCGCCGGTGATCACCACCCGGCGTCCGGGGCGCGTCTCGCCAACCAGGTCGCGGGCATGCACCACGCGTCCGTTGTCGAGGGTGATGGATTCGCCGCGGTGAATGCGTCCCCACAGCGGGCCCTCGGGAATTCCCATCTCGCGCGCCAGGTCGGGATTGAAGCGCCCGCGTCGCAGGTCCTCGACGAGCGCCCACCCGAGGGCGGCCGCGCCCCGGTGATCGGCTGCGAACGCCTGGATCTCATAGTCCTTGCGTCGCACCGACTCTCCGGGTGAGAGCTCGGCGATCTCCATGGGAAAGGAGAGTCGGTCGGCGCCGAGCGCTTCGCACTTCTTGAGCATGCGCGCGGCGCCGCGCGGTCCCCAACAGCGCAGCTTCTCGGTACGTCCCTGCAGCGCCATGGTGCGCAGCAGGCCGATGATGCCGAGATAGTGATCGGTGTGGAAGTGCGAGAAGAAGACGTCGCCGAAGTTGAAGGAGACGCCGTAGCGCATCATCTGGCGCTGCGTCCCTTCGCCGCAATCGAAGAGCAGCGTCTCGCCTTCACGTTCGAGGGCGATCGAGGAGACACCGCGCTCGACCGTGGGACGCGAGGCCGATGTGCCGAGGAAACGAAGAGAGAGGGGCATGTCGACGCGGAATATAGCGGCTGAGGCCGCTGTGACGTGGCGCCGAGATTGCTTAGGAGGCGGCCGGTCCGGGCGGTGTGCGCGCGTGAGAACGGTGACGGTCGGGCAACGTTAGGCCACCGGACTGACCGGACTGTGATGTAGCTCGCTGAGGTTGGCAGAGACGTTGGGCAACGTATCCAATGCGTCGCGCATGGAGCGGGCGCGACCGTACCTGGTCGAAGCGTGAGAACGGAACGCGCCGGAGCGCGTGTGTGATCTGCGTCTCACTCGATGGCTGCACCACCGTGTGTTCGATCCCACGGTCCTTGTGTCCGGGGACGCGAGGGGGCCAGCACCGGTACTGCCGAGTTTGCTTGAGTCGTCGGCGGGAACGATGCGAATCGTGGGAGTGATTGTTCGCTCTCGTGCGTTAGGAAGGAGGACGGGGAGCGGCGCTCCTGGTCCGACTTGCGATGCCGAGGTGCGAAGTACGCCGGCAGCCCGTGACGCGCACGGGTGGGCGGCACAGGTCGTATCGCTGGAAGGGAGGACACCATGAGCAACAAGAGCAAGCGAGGGTTCGCGTCGATGGACCCGGAGCGGCAGCGCGAGATTGCCAGCAAGGGAGGGCGTGCGGCGCACGCGAAAGGGACGGCGCACGAGTGGTCGCGCGACGAAGCGCGGACCGCCGGGCGCAAGGGCGGCGAAGTCGTCAGCCGCGACCGCGCGCACATGGCGGCGATCGGGCGTGAAGGGGGCGAAGCGCGCGGCCGGTCCACGGCGCGGGCGCGGATGCTTGGCTTCTCGGACCGTGAGTCGGCGGTGTCGCTGACGCGCGAAGGGATGCCGGGGCATGCGTCGCACGGCGACCGTGGTTTGGGCGGTTCGACGCAGGACGAGGTGACGCGTTAGGCCTGGAGGGGAAGTTCCGGCTGCGTGGTCGCCTGCGTCCCGGCGCCACCCAGCCAGCGGTGCACGTAGCGCACCGTGTCCCACTTCTCACGGGCTCGCTTGAGTGACATCGGGCGAATCACCCCCAGCACGGGGCGATCGTAGAAGGGGCGGTCGAACTTCCCGAAGCACCACTGGATACCGCCGTAGCTACTGGGGTCACGGCCGTCCAGACCGTACTTGTTGTTGAGGTGTACGAGCCACGCCAGCGCATCGGCGTAGTGCGCGGTCCACGACAGGACGCTCTTTCCCCAGAGCATGCGCACGACGTTATGCATCACGCCGGATTGCACGAGCTCGCGCTGGGCGGCATTCCACAATTCGTCATGCGTCGCGCCGCGCTCGAACGCCTCGAGCGTGTAGGTCGCCTCCCGCGTGTCGCCGGCGTGCCTGGCCATGGTCCGGTGCACCCACGCGGGCAGGCCCGCGAGCGTCCCGAAGTCCGGGTTGCGCAGGCAGAAGTTGAGCGACAGCTCGCGCCACGTGACCAGTTCGTCGACGAAGCGCGCCGCCTCCCCCGCGTTGGGCGAGGCGAGCGCGGCGCGCACCACCTCGGCAGCTGCAATCTGGCCGAAGTGCAGGTACGGCGAGAGCCGGCTCGATCCCTCCTCATCGGTGGGGTCGGACCGCCGCTCGCTGTATCGCGGCAGCGCGTCGTTGCAGAAGGCGGCCAGGCGGCGGCGCGCGGCGGCCAGTCCGCTGGGGAGCGCCACCGGCGGCACGGCATGGTCGATCTCGCAGCCCGCGATCGCCGCGCCGAGGTCGGCGGTGCCAAGGTCGAGCGCCGCCACCTGCAACGTGTCGCGCAACGACGCCGCGAGCGCCGCCGGCACCGCCAAGCGCGGGGCGCGCTCCTCCACCGGCTCCAGGGCAAGCGCCAGCAGCCGCTGCAGCTTGGGGCGGATGGTGCGCGCGGCGTACTCCTCCTTCCCGATTGCGCCTGACGGAACCACCGCGTGCGACTCGATCGCCACCACCCGGCAGTTGGCGCGCTGGGCAAACCGGTGCGTCCGCTCGGCGATCCCGCACGTGGGAAACCGGTCCGTCACGACCAGCGCCGCACGCGCCGCCAATCGGTCGACCACCCGCCGGTCGTCGTCGCGCCGCCGGCGCAGGACGAACTGGTAGTGCAGCCCCAGTCGCGCGGCGCGCGCCGAGAGTTCACGCGCGTTATGCAGGATGAAATGATGGATGCGGTCGTTCGCGTGCTCGTACGTCGGGTCGAGTCCCTGGTGGATGACCAGCGGCTTGTTGAGCCGGTCCGCCTCGAGGACAGCAAAGCGCAGCGCCCAGTTCTCCTCGAAACGGTGGGTGCTCTGCATCCAGTACAGGACGTAGTCTCCCTCGGGTTGCGTCCTCTTCTCGTTGACGCGCGTACCCCGGAGCGAGAGCTGGTCGCGGACGTACTGGCTGGTGAGCAGGTGCGGTTTGGAACTCACGCAGGCGTTCGGGATAAGTAGGAGAGTGACGGTTGCACCGGCCGCATGGCTTGGCGGGGAACGTCACTACACGGCGGTGACACGAGCGTGACCAGAAGGTGGCCGCGCGGTGATTGCGCCGTGTGAACAGTGCGTCAAGTTGTACTTGTTCCAGCGGTTAGCTTCGGTCGGCTTGACATCGAAAGGGAGGGGGCTAGGTTTACGACCAACGCCGGCCCCGCCCATGCGGGGCCGAGTCGTTACGCCGGAGTGCGACCGTCGTCCAATTGGTGGCGCTCAGGTATTCCGGGGCTGTAGCTCAGCTGGGAGAGCGCTGCAATCGCACTGCAGAGGTCAGGGGTTCGATCCCCCTCAGCTCCATAAAGACCGGCTCATGCCGGGGTTCGACTCAAGGCCCGCTCTGGCGGTCCGACAATTCAAGCGGTAGACCCAGCGCAGGGACAACTTGCCAGCCGTTGTCCGGTAGGACGTAGAGTTCCAATGGCAACGCGCTCGGCGACCCTGCCGGGCTCCACCGCAAACGGATGCAAGGCCGCCGATCACTCGGCGGCCTTTCTCGTTTCCGGGGGTTATGGCGAGAGTGACGGCTAGGGCGCCGCGGTGAGCGCCGCCACGTCGAGGCGCATTGCGGAGAACATCTCGTAAAGGAAGCGGTTCTCCTCGACCTCCGAACTCCCGGTGAAGTCGCCGAACGCGCTGGCGCCGAGCCCGCCCAGCCAGCGCATGATGGCGCTCTCGCGAACGGCGGTGCGAATCTGCCGCACGCTCATGGCCTGGTTACCGAGGTCGTCGCGAATGGCGAGGCGCAGCTCGCTCCCGCGCCCCTCGAAGGGGCGGCGGAGCGGGGAGCGGATCAGGCGTTCGGTGGCGAGAGGGAGGTCCCACTGCGGTTCTCGGCGGAACTGCATGGCCCAGGCGCGGGTGTGCTCGCCGCGCTCGATCGTGAAGTCGCCCACGAGGTCGTGGAATCCCACGCGGAAGATCATGAACCTGGCGGTGGCGTCGACCCGCAGCCGCAACGAGTCGGGCATGGGGCGCGGCTGACCGGCGAGCGAGACCAGCCGTCCGTCGCGCGCGCGCAGCCGGGTGGTCCACCGGCCGTCGCGAATGGCGAGGTCGGCGTACGTGGCGCCGGCGCGATCCGTCAACTGCAACCGTGCGCGGCTCTCCATCAGGTACTTGTCGAGGTACCTGGCAAACGATGGGTAGCGCCCGCGCAGCGAGTCGGGCGAGATCGTCACGTGCAGCGCGAACGACGTGGAGCCGTCGGCCAGCGCCGTGGTGCGTAGCGAGTCGATGGTGAAGAGCTGGCCGAGGTGTCGCGCCGTGCGCGCGAAGGTCGTGCGCGACTCCGCGAGGAGGGCAGAACTGGAGACGCCCTCGAAGGCGGTGAAGAGCGCGCCGATCGCGGCGCCGGCCTGCGGGGCACGCACGGGGCCGATCGCGTGGTCGACATGCGTGATCCACTCGTAGTCGTCGCTCCCGCGCGCACCGAGCCGCGTGAGCTGGAGAAAATGCCGCTCGTCTCCCACGCGATCAGGGTACGCGGCCGACTGCCGGGCAGTGAACTGGTACCCGCGCTCGGTCAGGGCGCCCTGCACGTACAGCGCGCGCACCGAATCCGGGGACATCGTGGACCAGATCGCGCTGTCGCTGAACAGGCGCGACGGGATGAGGGCGTAGCGCCCCATGCGCGTGCGGGCGATTCCGAACCTGGCGTCGCGCTGCGGGAGGTAGAACCGGAAGGCGAACGCGGCGAAGGCGTTGTCCGCGTTTCGTTTCGCGACCTCGAACGTATTGCCCCACGGGGGGACGGCTTCGCGGCACGCCGCAAGGGCAAGTGACGCGATGAGGAGAATCGGGCGGATGCGACGCACGAGCGGGGAGGGGGGTGTCGAGGGGTTGCCCGGCGTGTCGGCGCCCGGATATTTTCTCGTACGCGTTTCGTTCGTCGGAAGGTCCACACCGAACGGTGCCGCTCACGGCGCCTGTTTGGTGTCGCACTGCCCCTTGGTGTAACTGGCAACACGTCTGACTCTGGATCAGAAGAGTCCTGGTTCGAGCCCAGGAGGGGCAACTGTAAAGCCCGGTCGCATACCACGCGATCGGGCTTTTCGTTTGCCGGGAGACCAAAGTCGCGCGTCACCCGTCCAGCGCCTCGCGCACCCGCTGAACGAGAAGGTGCGGGGTGAACGGCTTCTGCAGGAAGGAGACACCCTCTCGCCGGAGTTCGTGCTCCCCGATGCGGTCCTTTGCATAGCCCGAGACGAAGAGGACGCGAAGCAATGGGAGTTGCTCGCGCAGTGCGTCGGCAAGGGCGGGTCCGCTCCAACCGGGCATGATCACGTCGGTCACGAGGAGGGCGAAGGGGAGCGCCGCCCGTCGCACGAGCGACAGCGCATCCTCGGCTGAGGCGGCGGCCTGCACGTGGTACCCGGCTTCGGTGAGTGCGCGCACGGTGAGGGACCGGACCGCCGGATCGTCCTCGGCGACCAGGATGCGCTCGGAGCCGCGCCGTTCGGGGCGGGGCGCGAGTTGCTCGGGCGATTCCGGCGCCGGGGCGGTGGCGCGCGGGAGGTAGATGCGGAATCGCGTCCCGATGCCGGGAGTGCTCTCCACGTCGACCATGCCGCCGGCCTGGCGCACGATCCCGTAAACCGTGGCGAGGCCGAGCCCAGTTCCCTCGCCCTGGCGCTTGGTGGTGTAGAACGGCTCGAAGAGGTGCGGGAGCGCCTCGGGAGGGATCCCCGATCCGGAATCGCTCACCGTGAGCAGGGCAAAAGGGCCGGCGACCACGCCCTGTCCCTCGATCAGGTGTTCGTCGGTGAGCACGACGTGCTCCGTTCCCAGCGTGAGGAGCCCGCCCTCCGGCATCGCGTCACGCGCGTTGACGGCGAGGTTGAGGATGACCTGCTCCAGCTGCGAGGGATCGATGTAGACGAGCCACGGCGTGGGATCGAGCTCGGTGGTGATCGCGATGTCCTCGCCCACCAGCCGCCGCAGCATGCGTTCGGATGCGGACACCGCGGCGTTGAGGTCCACGGCGCGGGGGGAGACCAGCTGGCGACGCGCGAAGGCCAGCAGTTGCGAGGTGAGCGCGCGTGCCCGCTCGGCCGCCAGGCGCACTTCACGCAGGTCGTCGGGCTTGATCGCCTCGCCGCGGGTCAGGTCACCTTCCAACAGTTGGGTGTATCCGAGGACGGCGGTGAGGATGTTGTTGAAGTCGTGCGCCACGCCCCCCGCCAGCCGCCCGATCGAGTCCAGCTTCTGCGACTGGCGCAACCGGGCCTCGAGGTCGCGCTGCTCGGTGACGTCGCGCAGGTTGGCCACCGTGCCCCGCACCGCGCGCACGTGCAACAGCGACCGGACCGTTCCCTCGAACTGCCGCCACTCGCCGCTGCGGTGGCGCGCACGGACGGCCAGTTGCGTGGACTCGCGCTTGCCTTCGCACACATCGCCCAGGCTCGTCCCTGACTGGGCGACGTCATCGGGATGCAGCAGGGCGACGAGTGAGAGGCCGACGGCTTCGCTGGCGGAGTAGCCCAGGATTGCGCCGACCGATGGGCTCGCGAAGCGGATGATGGCCGATCGATCGAGGGTGAGGACGAGGTCGAGTCCGTTCTCGATCAGGGCGCGAAAGCGTTCCTCGCTCTGGCGCAGCGCTTCCTGCGCCAGGCGACGATCGGTGATGTCGACAAACGAGGCGCTGATGCGCTCGTTCTCGCCACGCGCGTTGCGGACGACGGCGGCGGAGAGCGCGACGAGAAAGGTGGAGCCATCGGCGCGGAGCGCCGTCAACTCGCCCTGCCACGAACCCACGTCCAGCAACCGTGCAGTCACCTCCTCGGCCTCCTCGCGATGCAGCCAGAAGTCGCTGGCCTTGCGCCCCAGCGCCTCGCGCGGCGAGCCGAGGTGCCACATGCGCTGGAAGGCAGGATTCGTGTAGGCCAGGACGCCGTCGAGCGTGGCGATGGCGAGGCCGTTGAGCGACGCCTCGATGGCGGCGTCGCGGGTACGCAGCGCCTCCTCGCGCTCGCGCTGGTCGGTGACGTCGGCGATGGCGCCCACCGTGCGCGCCGCGCGCCGCCCTTTCCCGCTCCCCTCGAAGGTGGTGTGGGCGCGCGAGCGCACCCAGCGCACGCTGCCGTCGGGACGTACGACGCGATATTCCACGTCATAGTCGCCCGCACCGGCGGGGTCGTGCGCGCTGGCAATGGCCGACACGACCGCCGCACGATCGTCGGGGTGGATGCCGTGGACGATGGCGGAGAGGGTGATCGGTTGGTCGACCGTCCAGCCGCGCATCACGCGCAGGGCGGGCGAGTAATAGATCCGGTCGGTGCGGTGATCGTGCTCGAAGATCCCGATGCCGTAGGCGCGCACGGCCTCGGCCAGCCGTTCCTCGCTTTCGCGCAGTGCCCCGTCGGCCTGGCGGCGCGCGGTGATGTCGCGCGATACGGAGAGGACGGCGTCGATCGTGCCTTGGGCGTTGCGCAGCGGGACGGCGTTGCTCTCGACCCATCGGCGCGTGCCGTGTCGTCCGGCAAGCTCGAAGGTGAGCGTGGGCGAGTCGCCCCCAAGCACGCGTTGCAGCATGGCCGCGAACGCGGTGCGGTACTCGGGGCACACGACGTCGGCGAGCGGCGCGCGCTGCGCCGTGGCGAGGTCGGGGACCTCGAGCATGGCCAGACCGGCCGCGTTCATCTCCAGCAGCGTTCCGTCAGGCGCAATGACCATCACGCACTCGAGCGTGGCCTCGAGGATGGCGCGCAGCCGGCTGGCGTTGGCGTGCGACTCGGCGTCGCGGCGCGCGCGCTCGGTGACCTGGCGGACGATGGCGAGTCGGCGGTGCCCGGAAAGCGGGATGATCTGCGCCTCGTAGACGCGCATCCCGTCGGCCATGGGGAGCGAGTACTGGACGCGCGCGGAGCCCAGTGTTTCGGCGTCGCGTAGCGCGGCGTCGATCGCGCCGGTCGACTCGGGGGGGAACAAGTCGCGGATCCGGCGCCCGAGGAATTGCTCGGGGGGGAGGAAGAGGTCCTCGGGGGTGCCGGCGCGGTAATCGTGAATCTCCCCGTCCCCCGACAGGAGGAAGAGGAATCCGTCGATGGCCGGAAGGATCTCGCCGAGGTTCAGAGCCTCCAGCGCCGGCGATTCATGCGCGCCGTTCGCGCCGCCCGTACCCATGCCCATTGCTCCAGTGAAACGAGGTGCGACGGAGAACCTCGTCGCTGATACCCCCGAGTGCAATGCCGGGGCCGTGGCGCGGGGGGCGGGGGCACGCAGATTGCCAAATGGTGTGCCGGCGGCTATCCTCCAACGAGCGATACGCGCGCCCTGGCGCGCGGACAAGTTCCGACGGTTCAGGGGCCTGCCAATGCGAGCGGGCCCTTTGTTGTTGGCGCCGGCCGCGGGGTGGACCAGACGCGAGGCCGGCCGCTGAACGGTGGGAGCGGGAAGACGACGCCTGGCGCAGCGCTGGTTCGTCACGCGTCCACTCGCGCCTCACTCCAGCACTAGAGGTACCATCGATGGCGAAGGAAGAGATGATCGAGCTCGAGGGGGCAGTGAAGGAAGTCCTGCCCAGCGCCATGTTCCGGGTCGATCTCGAGAACGGACACCAGCTGCTGGCCACGACGGCGGGGAAGATGCGCAAGTTCCGCATCCGCATCCTCGCGGGCGACCGCGTCACCGTGGAGGTGTCGCCGTACGACCTGACCCGCGGCCGCATCACCTTCCGTCACAAGTAAGGAGCCTCGTATGACGATCCCCGACCGCATCACCCCCCGCTGGATTGCCGGGCTGACGAACGAGGAGCTGCAGGCGGCGGAATTGCAGCTGCACGACACGTACGCGGAAGAGGAATCGACGGAGAAGCGGCGCGCGGGGGGAGCCTTCAGCCTGCTGCGTGGTCCCGACTCGCTCACGCAGGCGTGGCTGCGCTGGAGCATGGTGTGCAACGCGACGCGCGATCGCGGGCTGCGGACCTCGGCGCGCAACGCACCTCCCGCCTAGGACGCGCCGCCCCGCCTAACGCCAGCGCCGTGGCGCGAGCGCGTGTGGACGAGTCGGCGCGCGTACCGCGCGCCGGCCGGGCGCGGCGGGCCGGCTGATCCCGAACGTCTTCGTTTCCTTCCTCGATGAAGCCCTGCGATTGTCGCGAGCGGCACGAGCCGCGTCGTGTGGTGCTGACCGGTGGTCCGGGTGCGGGGAAGACCGCCGTGCTCGAGTTGATCCGCCTCTTCTTCTGCGTGCACGTGAAGACGCTGCGCGAGGCTGCCGGGATCGTCTTTGGCGGCGGCTTTCCGCGAAACCAGCAGTGGGAGCTGCGGCAGGCGGGGCAGATGGCGATCTACCATGTGCAGCGCGCGCTGGAGCTGACGGGCGACCTGGAGAATGCGGCTGTCGTGCTCTGCGATCGTGGTACCGTCGACGGGGGGGCGTACTGGCAGGGGCCGGGCTCGCTGTGGGAGGCGGTGGGGACCACGCAGGCGGCGGAGATTGCGCGCTACCACGCGGTGATCCACTTGCGCACCCCGACGTCGCCCGACGCCTACGGGCACGAGAATCCGTTGCGCATCGAGTCTCTCGACGAGGCGGCGGCAATCGACGCGCGCATCGCCGAGTCGTGGTCGTTGCACCCGCGGCGCTATTTCGTGGATGCGACCCCCGACTTCCTCACCAAGGCAGCACAGGCACTCGCCCTCCTGCGCGACGAAGTTCCGCCGTGTTGCCGGCATCATGTGAAGCCCTTCCTCTGGTCCACGTGGCCGGGGGAGGTGGAACCGCACGGTCCCTAAGCATGCGCACCATGTCGGCGTGCGGCGCGCGCGGTGCGTTGCGGCGTGGCCTTCGATGCCGGCTGGCCGTCGGCCTCGTGGCCCTGGTCTCTGCCGTCAGCTGCACGACGCCCGCCCGACCCGCGCCGGCCTTGGCCGGTGCGCCGGCGTCGGCGCAGTCGCCGTCACCGTCGCTGCCCACGCTGCACCATGTCGGGCTCAACTCGGTCGACCCGGAGCGGGCGATCGCCTGGTACCTGGCGCTCTGGCCCTCGGCCAGGCGCACCGAGGTGGCGGGGGTGCCATCGGTGCAGGCGGAGATGCTGCTCATGTTCCATCGTATCGCGCGCCAGGCGCCGGGAGCGTGGCGCCACGACCTGCATCGTCCCGAGGAGCAGTCACCGTTCTGGCACATTGGCGCCTTCGTGAACACCACGACGCTTCTCGAGCGTCTGGCGGGAACAGAGGTCGCGCCACTCCCGCTCTGGATCTCGCCGACGGACACCGTGGGGACGTGGCGGTCGGGGCTCGCCCCCTACGCGGGGACGCTGACGGCGGCGCAGCTGGCCACGGCGGCGGCGGCCCCTCCGCGCGATGGCGGCTTTGCCTATGTGGTTGCGCCTGACGGTGTCCTCTTCGAGCTCACGGGCGGCCCCGGGACGCGCGAGGCGCTGGCGCACGTGCACTTCCTCCACGAGCAACCGCTCTGCGCCGCCAACTGGTACGTGGCGCACCTGGGCTTTGCCCTCCCGCCGGTGCGCGACAGCAGCGGCGTCGAGCACGCGCGAGCGCCGCACGAGCCGTGCGCCGTGCCTAACGGCGAGGCGGGGTGGCCATCGCTGGAGCGCGTGGGGACGATTCGGCAGCCGGCGGCGACGGTGCGCTATGGCAATGGCAGCATGGGGTGGTACCCGCGCCAGTGCACGGGGACGCGCTGCGGCGGCGAGCGGCGGCTCGTGCGTTCGCGCGGGCAGGTGCTGGACCACGTCGCTTTCGGCATCCGCGACTTCGACGCTCGGTACGCCACCCTGGTGCGCGACGGCGTGACGATCCTCGAGCGGCCGCATCGTCTTGGCACCACCCGCGCCTTCATGCTCGAGGACCCGGACGGACTGGCGATCGAGCTGGTCGAGATTCCCTAAGGGTTGGGAGCCGGAGCGCGCGTCATGACGGCGCGCTGGCGCCCCTCGACGCGATAGCTCCGCACGGTGGCGCCCCCTTCGCTGTTGGCCCCCTCGCCGCGTGTGGTCGTTGTCGGCGTGGCGCTCCACCACGTGATGTCGTGCGTCAGGGTGTCGGCGCGCAGTGTGTACCGGCTCTCCAGGACGCGACCGCCGACCTCGAAGACGCTCATCAGCGAGCCCGCAATGAACGTCTCCTCGAGCAGGAGACCGTTCCCCTCGTCGGTGGCATAGTGGCCGCGAACCGAGTCGCGCACGAGCAGTCGGTAGGCCCTCACCCCGCGCACCGTGTCGGCGTTGAAGACGGTGCGCCATTGAAAGCCCTGGCCCGCCGCCTCGCGCGCAATCTCGAGCGTGATGGGAAGAGAATTGCGAACGCTGTCCGGCGGCGCGTAGGTGGTGAGCGTTCCGGTCCAGCGACCCAGCCATCCGCCAGGGAATGACGGGGTGCCTTGCGCCACGAGCTGTCGCGTCGGGACTATCGACGCGGCAAGGAGGAGCGCACACAAGAGCGCCAGCGGGGGCGCGAGCATTCGGGACGGCAGTGGAGCATCGGGCACGGTGGCGACCTCCTGCGCGAGTTGCGCCAAAGCTACGACGCGCAACCGCCGGCGTGGAGCGTCGACACGCCGGACGGGGTACATGGCAGGGGGAGTGCACGATGCACCGCCATCATGCGAGATTCCATTCCGACGTTTCGCACGCGCCCCGTCGCGCTTTTTTGCGATCCGTCCCCCTCACTCAGTCCATGCCGATGCAACGACTCCGTGTGCGCGTGAGCGCGCTCTCGTCCCTCCTCCTCGTCCTTTCCGCGTTCGCCAGCGTCCTGCCGGTGCGTGTGCTCGATGCGCAACAAGCCGAGAAGAACACCGCCAGGAAGTCGACCGGCAAGGGGGCGACGAGCAAGCGAAGCGCAAGCAAGCGAAGCGCAGGCAAGCGCACCACAGCGAAGCCCAAGGCAGCCGCCGCCAGGAGCGGCGGCGATACCACCAGGAAGCGCACGAGCGCCGGCACGCTGGGGCGCGTTGCGGGTGACCGTCACCTTGCCTTCCGCGGGATGGGGAGCGACCTCGATTCGCTCTGGCCACCCAAGATGCCCGCCCCGCTTCCGGGTTCGATCCTCCCCGCCAGGCGCATCATCGCCTTCTACGGCAACCCGCTGTCGCGCCGCATGGGAATCCTCGGCGAGTTCGACCCGCCGGAGATGCTCCGGAAGCTGGACGCCGAGGTGGCGGAGTGGAACCGACTCGATCCCGAGCACCCGGTCCAGCCGGCGTTGCACCTGATCAGCGTCGTGGCACAGGGCGCGGCCGGAAGCGACGGGAAGTACCGCGCCCGCATGGACAGCGCGATGGTCGAGAAGGTCTACGGCTGGGCCAGGAGCCGCAACGCGATTCTCTTCCTCGACGTGCAGGTGGGGCTGTCGACGCTACAGGCCGAGCTCCCGCTGCTCGAGCGATTCCTCAAGCGTCCCGACGTCCACCTGGGGATCGACCCCGAGTTCTCGATGAAGAACGGCGGCAAGCCGGGAAAGCGGATCGGGACATACGATGCCAGCGACATCAACTACGCGTCGCGCTTCCTGGCCGGGCTCGTGGACAAGTACCAGTTGCCGCCCAAGCTCCTCATCGTGCACCGCTTCACGCAGAAGGGCGTCACCAACGCGCGCGACATCCGCCTCGACCCCAAGGTGCAAGTGGTGATGCACATGGACGGCTTCGGGGCGCCGTGGCTCAAGCGGGATTCGTTCTACGCCTACGTGAAGCGGGAGCCGGTGCAGTTTGCCGGGTGGAAGCAGTTCACCAAGTCGCGGAACGACTCGCCGCCGACGAGCAAGCCGGAGATCCTTCGCCTGTGGCCGGTGCCGCTGTACATCCAGTATCAGTAGACGTCATCATACGAACGGTCGCCGGCGCGCCGGCGACCAGCGCCGGCCGGGAACCGTCGGCCATCCGCAACTTGCCCTGAAGCGCTCGGGGGCGACCGTCGTCGCGACGCGATGGGAATGACCCGCTCGAAGAAGGCGAGCGGGATGTCGTGGAAGCGATGCCGCGCCACGCAGCGATAGCCGCATCGCAGGTAGAAGTCGCCGGCGCCCGCTGCGTCGTGGTAGGTGTCGAGCCGCAGGCTGTCGCCCGGCCAGTCGATGGCCTCGCGATAGGCGGCGTCGACCAGCAGCCGTCCGATTCCCTGTCGTTGGGCATTAGGGGCCACGGCAACATCGACCACGTAGAGCGGGCGTCGCACGGGCGTGAAGTCGGCGATCCGGATCGATCGCGGCCGTTGCCCCTGGAGGCGCAACGTGCCCACGACGCCCGAGCCGGCACGCGCCACGAGCGTCAGCGGAGTCACGAGCGACTCGGCGACCGTGCCGTCGGCGATGCGCATGGACCATGGGCCACCGCCGAACACCTGCGTGAGGAACTCCGCGGCCCGTGTGCGCACGCCGGCAATGGCGGCGGCGTCTGCCAGCGTGGCCTGCTCGATCTCGATCCTCATCGCCTCGTGCCTCCGCTCGGGGGAGGTGCGCTCCCTTCAATGACGGACACGATGGCTGGGCGGCGTGGCGCCGCCGAGCGGCAGAGCCCCGGCAGGAGACTCGGGGAAAACCGCGCGCGAGACGATGGTTCCCTGATGGGCGCGGCGCGCGCCGCGACAACGAAAGGTCCACGGCGCCGGCGCGCGCGCCGGTCAGTCCAGGTCGTTAGGCGCGGACGGCGGTTGGATTGACGCGATTCGCGCGCGCGCATCGCGGCGTGCCCCACGCTCGCGCGCCTTGCGCGCCTCCTCCTCGCGCGTGCGTGGGGCGGCGCTGGTCTGCAACGACGCGATGAGGCGCACGGCCGCCTCGTTCACCTCATCCACGGCGCGCTGGAAGGCGGCCTCGTTCACGCGCGATGGATGCGTGGTCCCGCTCAGCTTGCGCACGAACTGCAGCGCCGACGCGCGGATCTCGAGCGGCGTGGCCGGCGGTTCGAAGTTGGCCAGCGTGCGAATGTTGCGGCACATCGCGTGATTGCTCCCGTGCGCAGGTGGCGTCAGCGCCTGCCGCCAATGCGAATCGCAGCGCCCGTGTACAGCGCAAACACGCCGTTCTTGGCCGACTGCCTGACGTTGGAGAGGTCGAAGTCGGCAACGGACGAGACACCGAAGGAATAGCGCATGCCGCCGGTGAGGACGACCGGCCCCAGGTCGAAGTCGATGCCGCCGCCGAGAAGGCCGCCCACGTCGACCGTCTTGGTGCTCACCCCTGGTATGTCATCGCAGCTCCCCGACGTCCCCTTCACCTTGCAGTCGATCTTGAAGCCCACATACGGCCCGGCGTAGGCATGCGGGTGAACGGTCCCCTCCGTCATGGGCTGGAAGCGCAGCATGATCGGGACCTCGATGTAGTCCAGCTGCAATCCCTCGGCGGTGCTGTTGCTCCCCTTGGCCCCCTTGCTCACGAAGAGGAGCTCCGTCTGCAGCGTGAAGACCGATCCCGAGCTGACATTGGAGAGGCCGCCGATGAGCCCCGTGCGCGAATCGAGGCCGTCGATCCCGCGCAGCGTGGAGAAGGTGGCGCCGACGATGGCGCCGAAGTGGCCGCCCTGCGCCCGCGCGATGGCGGGGGTGGCGAGGGCGAGGGTCGCGGCAACGACGCCAGCGAGGAGCGTGCGCGCGCGGGGCGAACGAGGCGGTGTGTGGGTCATGACTATTGGGCTTTCACGCGCCCGCGCGCCTTTTGCACGATCTCCCTAACTTCGCGCAGCAGCGTGGGGCCGTGGTAGGTGAATCCGTCCCGGATGGTCCACTCGACGCCGCCAGTGCGCACGATCTTCCCGTCCCGCACGGCGTCGGTGCCGGTCGGGTAGAGTACCTTCAGGTTCTCCAGCGGGTTCCCGTTCACGATGATCAGGTCGGCAAGCCACCCCGGCCGTACGCGCCCGAAGTCGTTCTCCTTTCCCAGCACCTTGGCGCCGTTGCTCGTGGCCTGCTGGATGATCTTGAGCGCGGGGAAGCCTGCCTCCTGGTGCAACTCGAGCGAGCGCACAAAACCCCAGCCATACATCTGGTAGATGAAGCCCGCGTCGTCACCGACGGCGATGGTCCCGCCCAGGCGGTCAAAGTCGCGCAGCGCACGGAACCAGATCTGGTAGTTCTCCTTCCAGAACGCCTCGTCGATCGATGTCCACCCGATGAAGTACGACCCGTGGTTGAGCGGGTTGGGCTTGAAGTACTCTTCGAGCGTGGGATGGAGATAGTCGGCGTACCACGGCGTGGTCTGTGCACGCTGCAGGTCGCGCGAGGCTTCGTAGATGTTGAGCGTGGGCACCCACGCCACGTTGGCCTTCACCATCCCGTCCAGCACCTCCTTCAGCTTTCCCTGGTCGGCCTCACGCCACAGGCGCCCTGCATAACGAAAGCGATGCACCTCGTCCGAGTAATTGAACTCGGGCGGGAACGACTGCACCCCGTCGGGAATGGCGGCATCGGGAATCCCGTACCAGTGCTCGATGCTGGTGGTCCCGAAGCGGATGTCGTCCCATGCATTGGTCTCCTCGACGGCCGAGTGATGGGCCACGCGCAGCCCGACCTTGTGTGCCTCGTCGAGCATTGCCTCCATCACGTCGCGCTTGGTACCGAGGATCTTGATGCCGTCCGCTCCCATGGTCTTGAGCGCTTGCACCTTGGCGCGCGCCTCGGCGGGCGTGTTGGGAACGGGGGGCATGTTGAACATCGGATAGTGGAAGATGCGCGGCCCTTCCATCTGCCCGGCGTTGATGCGGTCGCGCATCGGGATCGTCTTGCGCGAATCGCTGCCCACATCGCGCACGCTGGTGATGCCCGAGGCGAGCCAGATCTTGAGTTCGTACTCCTGTTCCTGCGGCGTCCCGCCGCGCTCGTCCTGCACGTGCGCGTGCGTGTTCACGAAACCGGGGAGCACGTACTTCCCCTTGGCATCGATCTCCACGCCGCCCGCCGGACGGTTGTTGCGCGCACCGATCGCGTTCTGGATCGCGTCACCACCAGACGGCACGATCTGCGAGATGCGGTTGTTGTCAATGACGATGTCGTAGGGGCCCGAGGCGGGCGTCCCCATGCCGTCGATCACGAGCGCGTTGCGGATGATGAGTCGCGCAGCGCGCTTGCCGTGCAACGCGGAGACCTGTGGATTGCCAGCGGCCACCGTCTGCGCGCTGGCGCGCGTTGCGGTGAAGAGGGTCGTGAGCGCGAGTGCGGCGCGGAGGGCGACTGAGTCGAGGCGCATGGATCGGATGGAGTGGTGTGGCGTGGGCGCCGTAACCTCCATCCGGAGCGCCCACCTCGCAAGCCGACGACCGGTGCGGCGCGCCCTCGTCAGGCAGGGGGAGCGCGCACTACGCACTCACGCCGGCACCACGCGCGCGGTGGCGTAGATCAACCCGGTCCCCGGCTCCGGAAAGGCGCGCCAGTGCAGTCGGACATAACGTCCGTCGGCGCGACGATAGCGATTGGTGAAGGCGAGCGTGGTGGTGCCGTCGCCCAGGCGCGCGACTTCGGCGACCGTGGCGTCGCGATCGTCGGGATGGACGAAGTTGGTGAACGGTTGCGAGCACAAGTCGGCGGCGCTGAAGCCCAGGGCGCGCTCGAACGCGGGGTTCACGACGATGAACTGCGCATCGGTGCCGGCCAGGCACATGAGATCGATGCCGTAGATGAAGAAGCGCTCGAAATCGACCGTCGGGTGCTCGCCCGTGGCCGCGAGGACGATGCTGACACCGCACGCCGGGCAGTAGTTGGCTTCGGCGGGGAGTGCATGCTGGCACCTGGGACATTGGTCTGGCATCTCGACCTCGCGCAGGGTGAAGCGATTCCTAACCTCCTGTCGCGTCAGGCACGGCGCAAGGCGGGAGGGCGGGGAGAGACGTGATCGTGATGCGCCTGCGTGTATCGTCCGGCCGTCCCGACGCGCCTGCGCGAGGAAACCCGGAGGCGGCGACGGGGCATGCGAACCGTGTCAGAGCGAGTCGCTTCCCTTG
The DNA here is from genome assembly GCA_020852815.1 of Gemmatimonadaceae bacterium. NCBI lineage: Bacteria > Pseudomonadati > Gemmatimonadota > Gemmatimonadia > Gemmatimonadales > Gemmatimonadaceae > Gemmatimonadaceae bacterium. The sequence continues at coordinate 59,870 of JADZAN010000025.1, forward strand.
AGGAGGCGCATGAAGAAGCCGATGGAGGCGGCGAAGTCGCTCGCCGACACGCGTTCGTTCACGCCGTGGACGCGCGCGCGGTCTCCCTCGCCTAACGGGATGGGGAGGAAGCGATAGACGCGGTCGCTGTGCGGCCCCCACCACTTGGCGTCGGTCCCGCCCATCACCAGGTAGGGGATCACCGGGACGCTCGTACCGGGGACCATCCCCGCGATGGCCCGCGACACCAGCGCGTAGGCGGGATCGCGCGTGGACGACACCGGCGACGGATCGACGCCGACCGAATCCAGGCGTTCCACGCGTACGGCGCTGTCGGCAATGACCTGCCGTACGCGCGCGGTGACCGTCGCGATCGTCTCGCCGGGGCGGATGCGGAAGTTCACCACCGCACTCGCCTCGGGCGGGAGGACGTTGTCCTTCACGCCGGCGCTGAGCATGGTGGGGGAGACGGTGGTGTGCAGGAGCGCGGCCCCCATGGGGTTGGAGGTCAGGAGGCGCGTGAGGATTGGCGCGGTGATCCACAGGTTGCTGCTGACGAGGCGCGCGCCGAACGGCTGGTAGGGGGCCATGGCCTCGATCATCCCGCGCGTGGGGCCGTCGAGCGACGACGGGAAGGGTTCGCCTTCGAGGCGCGCGATGGCGCGGCTGAGCGCCCCTACCGCGGTGCGCGGTCCCGGCATGGACGAATGTCCGCCCTCCGCGACTGCCGTCAGCCGCAAGGAGACGTATCCCTTCTCGGCGATGCCGACGATGGCCACGCGCTGCGGGATGCCGGGAATCATCCCCGCCCCCATGAAGCCCCCCTCGTCGACGACGAGCGCCGGCTTCACGCCGCGGGCCACGAGCGTCGACACGATGGCGCGGGCGCCGAACATCCCGCCCACCTCCTCGTCATGCCCGAAGGTGAGGTAGATGGTTCGCCTGGGGGTGAAGCCGGCGCGCAGCAGCCCTTCCACCGCCTCCATCACGGCAATCACCGTCGACTTGTCGTCGAGCGTCCCGCGCCCCCACACGTACCCGCCGGCCGTGTCGCCCGAGAACGGCGCGTGCTGCCATTCCTTCAGGTTGGGTTCGGGGACCGGGACCACGTCGAAGTGCCCCATCAACACCACCGGGGCCAAGGTCGTGTCGCTCCCTTTCCATGTGTAGAGCAACGAGAGTCCCCCGACCACCTCTCGCGACAGCGTGGCGTGCACGAGCGGGAAGCGTTGCACGAGGAACTGGTGCACGCCGAGGAAGGCGGCGGTGTCGATGGGCCCACCCGAGGCGAGGGAGACGGTGGGGAAGCGGACCGCCTCCGCCAGATGCAACGCGGCGGCCGCCGTGTCGATGGGCGGGATGGCGATGGCCGCGGCGTCGACCGCGGCGCTCGGGGCGGTGCGGGCGGCGTTCACCGCCATGATCGCCAGGAGGAGGGCGACGGCGCCGACGACGAGGATCAGGAGACGTTTCATTGCGAGGGCCGGAGAGTCGTGCGGCAAACATGGTCCGGCGGCGCGCGTTTCGGCAGAGACCGTTCGGAGCATGGCGCGGCGCGCCGCTCGCGTGGGGGACTCCCGGGCGCTATCCTCTCCAGCGTCGCGCGGCGCCGCTCCACCCCGCGCGACGGCTGCCATCGGCGTCGCCGGTCACCAGACACACGAGTCGGGTGCGGCGCGTCGCGCAGAGCCTGCCGTGCCCCCGGCATCGGTTCGCCCCTCCATCGCAACCCACTCGCCGAGGTACCCCTCATGCGCCGTCGATCCGCACATGGCCCCACACCCCGGGCGGCTGTCAACGCCCCCCTTGTCGCCGTCTCCGTTGCGCTGACGCTGGTCAGCGGGGGGTGCGCCGTGCAGCGCTCCTCATCCACCTACTCCGCCGGCTCCACCGCCGCCGCATCGAGCAGCGCCGGCGGAGCCGCCGCATCGAGCAGCGCCGGCGGAGCGGCGGTGATGGACGATCACAGCGCGCACATGAGCGCCGCCGACCGGGCGGCTCCCTCGGGCGTTGCGGCTGGCGCCTCGCAGCAGGGGATCGCGGGGCTGCCGCCCAGCGCCCGGACGGCGGCGGCACGCCTGGCGGCGACGCCGCGCCACGGCGAGTGGGTGAAGATCGCGTGGGAGAGCGGCTCGAGCGATTCGCTCATGGCGTGGATCGTCTATCCCAAGTCGTCGGCCAAGGCACCAGTGGTCGTCGTGGTGCACGAGATCTTTGGACTTTCGACCTGGGTGCGTGGCGTGGCCGACCAGGCGGCGGCCGATGGCTTCATCGCCATTGCGCCGGACTTCCTGTCGCGCGTGCGCGGGGGGCCGAGTTCGATCGAACTACCGGCCGACACCGCGCGCCGACTGATTGCGGGGGTGGATGCGGCGGAGCGCAACCGCGCCATCGTTGCGGCGGCGAACTATGCGATGATGCAGCCGGCGGCGGTCGCGAAGTATGCCGTCTTCGGCTACTGCTGGGGGGGACAGACAACCTTCATGCACGCCGTGCACGGCGGCGTGAAGGGGTTCGTGGGCGGTGTGGCGTACTACGGCCTCCCCTACATGACCGGTGGATCACCGGCCACGGCGACCGCCGCCGCGGTGCCGGCGTCGGTCAACGCCGACTCCATCGCGAAGATCAAGGTGCCCATGGTCCTGCTCAACGGTTCCAAGGATGCCCGCATCGCGGCCGCGATGCCGCAGCTCGACTCGATCATGAAGGCCAAGGGAAAGACCTATATCGGCGTGAACTACGAGGGGGCGGTGCATGGCTTCCTTCGCGCGCAGGACGATCCCAAGGCGCAGCGCGACGAGGCGGAGGAGGCGGCGAACCTCGCGGCCACGAAGGACGCGTGGCCCCGCACCCTGGCCTTCCTGCGCCAGCACCTCGGCGTGAAGTGAGGCGCGCCATGCGCGCCGGCATCACGCATTCAGCAGTTACACAAGGCTCACATCGTTAGCCCCGGAGAGATCGATGGTTCGTCAGGCATTATCGTCCGCACTGCTGGCGTGCGTTGCAGCTGCTGCCCTCCCGGCCCAGGGAACGGTTTACAAGTCGGCGCTGCACGACTTCACCGTGGTCACCGTGGCGCCCGGACTGGTGCAGCCGTGGGGGATCGCCTTTGTCCCTGGCGGCGACATCCTCATCACCGAGCGCCCGGGGCGGCTGCGCATCGTGCGCAAGGGAAAGCTCCTCGACACACCGGTGGACGGCGTTCCCACCGTGGCCACGCGCGGACAGGCCGGCCTGCTCGACGTCGCCGTGCACCCGGACTTCGCCAACAACCACTACGTCTACCTCACCTATTCCAAGCCGGTGGACGATAGCGGGAAGACGACCACCGCGGTGGCGCGCGCCAGGTTCGAGCACGACAAGCTCGTGGGTCTCACCGACATCTTCGTCGCCAGGACGGTGGGGACGGTCGGGCACTTCGGCTCGCGCCTCGCCTTCGATGGCAAGGGGCACCTCTTCGTGACCGTCGGCGATCGCATGGTGCCGCCCACGGGGAACCTCGAGGCGCATCCGGCACAGGATCTCTCGAACCATCACGGCAAGGTGCTGCGCCTCAACGACGACGGGAGCGTGCCGAACGACAACCCGTTCGTCGGCCGCGCGGGGGCACAGCCGGAGATCTACAGCTACGGTCACCGCAACATGCAGGGGCTCATCGTGAACGCGGCCACCGGCGACCTGTGGGAGACCGAACATGGGCCGCAGGGGGGCGATGAACTCAACCTCATCAAGCCCGGGACTAACTATGGCTGGCCGGTGATCGGCTTTGGCGTCAACTATCGCACCGGGCTCGCCATCCATGGCGGGACCACGCGCGAGGGGATGGAGCAGCCGGTGTCGGTGTGGGTGCCGTCGATTGGAGCCTCGGGGCTGATGCTCTACACGGGCGACAAGTTCCCGGCGTGGAAGGGGATGCTCTTTGCCGGCGGCTTGTCCGGCGAGCGCGTGACGCGCTTCACGCTCGATGGGCAGAAGGCCGACATGGCGGAGCATCCGGTGCGCGGGCTCGGGCGCATCCGCGACGTGCGTCAGGGACCCGACGGCTTCATCTACCTGGCGATCGACGATGCCACGGGCAAGCCAACGAGCGTCGTGCGCCTGGAGCCCGTCGCGCGCCGCTGACGACAGTCAGGCACCAATTCCCGCCAACATCGCCCCGCATGCACCGCCGCGACTTTCTCGCCACCTCGGCCATCGCCACGCTCGGCGCTGGCGCCACGCACGTCACCGGCGGCGCACTCGACGCGTTCGCCACGACTCCCACGCCCGCTGCGATCATGGAGCCCGCACCACACACCACCGCCGCCAAGCGCAAGATCCTCATCGCTGGCGGCGGCTACGGCACGCCGTACCTCCGCTACATGGCGCAGCTGACGGGGAAGCCGCGCCCGCGCATCTGCTACCTGCCCACCGCCTCCGCCGACGCGATGGATGGGGTGATCTGGTTCTACCGGGAGTGCGCGCCGCTCGACGTGCACCCGTTCGACCAGCCGTCGTTCATCGAGAGCCTGTCCCAGACGCAAGGATGGGATGAGGTGCTCCTGTCCATGGACGGCATCGTCGTCTCGGGTGGGAATACGCTCAACCAGCAGGCGATCTGGAAGGCGCAGGGGATCGACGCGATCCTACGCGAGGCGTACGACCGCGGCATTGTCCTCGGCGGGGCGAGCGCTGGCTCGTTATGCTGGTTCGACGAGGGGACCACCGACTCGCGCCCCAAGGCGCTGTCGATCGTGAAGTGCCTTGGGTTCCTGCCGGGGAGCCATTCGCCGCACTACGACGTGGAAGCGGGGCGTCGCCCGCTGTACCACAAGCTCATCGGCTCGGGGGAGATGAAGCCGGGTTATGCGTGCGACGAGGATGCGGGGATCTTCTTCGAGGACGGCGCGGTGAAGCGCGTCGTGACGTCGCGCGCGGGGGCGAAGTGTTACTTCGTGAGCGCGCAGGCGAGCGGCGTCGTCGAGCGGGTGATGGAACCCGAGATGATCGCCTGATCGTCTGCTCGGCCTGTGTAAAGCGTCAGGCGGCGGCGCTCCGGGGCCGCCGCCTAACGCTTCTCCCTGCGCGTGACGCCGTGGGACGCCGCGTGACGTCGTGACACGTCGTGAGACGTCTTCTGTCGTCAGGCGACCGGGCCGCCGGCAATGGGCTCGTGTGCGCGCGCTTGCGCCACGCCATGTCGCATCCGGCGGGCGAGGAGCGTCACGCCTCGAATGACGGCGGCGACCACGCTTGCCGCGATCATGACGGCGACGAATGCCAGCACCGTGTACAGCACGCCGTTCCTGAGGGCCTCCATACCGCACCTCCTGCTGAGCGTTGACCTGCGGCGCGCGATACCGGGGGGCCGGTACCGTTGCACTCATCCGCGGTCCCTGGGCGTGCGCGGCGATCGAATGGCTCGATGCGACGCGGCGGCGCGCAGCGGCGCGGCGGGGAACGGAGTCAGGGTGATGGGGCGCTCCCGTGTGCTGGCGTCGCAGGAGAGCAGATGCGCCGCGGCAGGACGATCGGGCCGAACCCCATCGAATCAGGCGCAACGCTCACGTGTAGTGGAGCGCTGGTGCCGGCATTTCGGAGGTGCCCCAGCCTAGCGGTTTCCGGGCGTGTAGCTGTCGGGAACTCCCTGCAATGCGTAGGGAGAATCTGGAAATGCAGTGGTGGAGCGAGCTCAGCGCGCCCGCGCGAGCTCTGCGCGATAGATCACCCCTCCCTTCATCACGAAGCCCACGCGCTGCAGCGCGGTGATGTCGCGCAGAGGATCGCCAGGCACCGCGATCAGGTCGGCGAGCTTGCCAACCGCGAGCGAACCGACGCGGTCTTGCCATCCCAGTATCTCGGCGTTGAGCAACGTGGCCGAGACGATCGACGCCATGGGAGACTCGCCGAGCTTGACCCGCTCGGCGAATTCCTTCGCGTTGTCACCGTGTGGAATCACCATGGCATCGGTGGCGAAGCCTATCGGGATCCCGGCGGCCAGGGCGCGGCGAAAGCCGGCGTCCTTGATCGTGCCGATCTGGCGCGAGCGCTCGCGCTCGGAGAGCGGGATCGGATTGGACGGGTCGTCGGAATCGATCACGTGTGAGGTGTACAGCGTGGGTGCGTAGAACGTCTCGCGGTTGGAGCTCTTGAGGAGGGCGATGGCTTCGTCGTCGAGGTACGATCCATGGTCGACCGTGCGTACGCCGGCACGAATGGCGGCCTTGATCCCGTCGGCGCCGTGGGCGTGCGCGGCGACCTGGCGTCCCCAGCGGCGCGCCTCGGTGACGGCGGCGCGAATCTCGTCATCGGAATACTGCTGCGCGCCCGGGGTGATTCCCTTCGAGAGCACGGCGCCGGTCACGAGAATCTTGATGAAGTCGGCGCCGTTCTTGAGGTTGGTCCGCACCGCCTTGGTGACCTCCTCTGGGCCGTCGGCCAGCGTCTGCACGCTGGGGACGTCGACATAGATCGAGAACTGGCGCGCATCGCCGGCGCCTCCCGTGGACGACACGTAGGCGCCGGCGGTGAGCAGGCGTGGGCCGGGAACGGCTCCCTCGTCGATGGCGCGCTTGAGCTCCACGTCGACGTAGGGCCAGTTGGGTCCCATGTCGCGGCACGTCGTGAAGCCCGCCATGAGGGTGACGCGCGCGTTGCGCGCCCCCCAGAGTGCGTCGTGCGCCGGCGTGGTCTTCACCAGCGCGTCTTCCCAGTGCACGCGTTCGTCCCCCGTCAGGTGCGTGTGCAGGTCGATGAGCCCCGGGAGGAGTGTGGCGTCGCCCAGGTCGACCACCGTTGCACCTGGCGGAATGGCGAGGCTCGTCCCCATGGCGGCGATGCGATCGCCCTCGATGCGCACCATCCCCGGTGCAATCGGCGCCGCGCCGGTCCCGTCAATCAGGCGCGCGGCGCGCACGATCGTGACGGCGGCGGGGCGCGCGGGTGCTGTGCGGCGTGTGCCGCCGGCATCCTGCGCCTCGACCAGTGTGGGAATTGCCGTGACCATGGCGATAACCGCCAACGCCACGGCGAAGGCTCCCTGGCGAAGGCGACGCAGCGGCGTGCGTGATCGAGAGGACATCGGTTGATGGAAGAAGGGGCGGGGGCCAAGCGCGGGCAAACGTGTGCGCCGAGGGACTCGCCGGGTAGGGGGCGCATGGCCTGCGCGGCCCGCGGCTTCCGGCGTCACGCCGCGTCTCGGTGCCCTCGGCGTCGCCCGTGGCGACTCGCGGTGGCATATTGGCAGGCGTGCGACGCGTTCGGTTCGTGCCGGCGCATCATCCCTTACCCCGATCGACCGCACGTCATGGCTGCACGTGTACGCAAGGCTCGCCGGCGCATCCTCGTGATCGACATCGGCGGGACCAACATCAAGGTTGCCGGTTCCTGGCGCCGCACCCCCGTCAAGATCGAGTCCGGGCCGGAACTCACGCCGGCCAAGATGGTGAAGAAGGTGCGCGAGCTGACGGCCGACTGGAGGTACGATGTGGTCACCATCGGCTATCCTGGCCCGGTTCGCAACGGGCGCCCCACGAAGGATCCGCACAACCTGCGGAGTGGATGGCGACGCTCGAACTTTCCCAAGGCATTCGGAAAGCCGGTGCGCCTGGTGAACGATGCCGCCATGCAGGCGCTGGGGAGCTACGAGGGAGGGCGCATGCTCTTCCTTGGCCTTGGCACCGGTCTCGGGAGCGCGATCGTGGATAACGGGCGGTTGCAGCCGTTGGAGTTGGCGCACCTTCCCTATCGCAACGGGAAGTCGTACGAGGACTACCTCGGGACGCGCGGCCTCGAGGCCAACGGGCGCAAGAAGTGGCGACACCACGTGAAGGTCGTGTGCGCCCTCCTGCGCGAGGGGCTGCAGTGCGACTACGTGATGCTGGGGGGCGGGAACGTGAGCAAGCTGGATAGGCTGCCGCCGCACTGCCGGCGCGGGGGAAACCTGCGCGCCGTGGAGGGTGGCATCCGGATGTGGGATGATGCGTGAGCGCTCCGGTCGTCGCGCCGGGATTGCCACGACGACGCGCCTCCCCACTTGCGCGAACGGTCGGCCGCGCCAAGATTGCGCGGACCATGTTCACTGCACCGCGCTCACGCTGCTTCGGTTTTGTGTGGTTTACCGGCTTCCGGCTCTCCGGGGGGCGTCGATCACGCGCGTGACCAGGCGGTAGCGGTCCAACACCAGCGATGATCCAGCGGCCCCCGAGCAATCGGGGGCCTTCTTGTTTTCCATTCCGGCGGTCGCGCACGTGCGTCCCGTCACCAGATGTTGCGAGGAGACATCCATGTCCGACACTCCGCTCGTAGCCCGGTCGCACCAACGCGACCGTGCCTCCACCAAAGTCGTGGTGGGGCTCGCGCACGACGATGCCGGCGAGGTCACGATCGGCGATGGGTCGTTCGTGGTCGCGGCCGGTCCTTGTTCGGTGGAGGGCGCGGCGATGATCGTGGAGAGCGCGCGGGCGGTTGCGGCTGGCGGTGCGCGCCTGCTGCGGGGGGGCGCGTTCAAGCCGCGCACGTCGCCGTATGCCTTCCAGGGTTTGGGGTCGGCGGGGCTCGAGCTCCTCGCCGAGGCGCGCGCGGTCACGGGGCTCCCGGTGGTGACCGAGGTGCTGGACGTGCGCCAGGTGGAACTCGTGGCGGGTTACGCCGATGTGTTGCAGGTGGGGGCGCGCAACATGTACAACACGCCGCTCCTGGCGGCGGTGGGCGAGCTGGGGCTCCCGGTCTTGCTCAAGCGCTCCTTCGCGGCCACGGTCCGCGAGCTGATTGCAGCTGCCGAATACATCGCCGTGCGCGGCAATACGCAGGTCATCCTGTGCGAGCGCGGGATTCGCACCTTCGAGTCGTCCACGCGCAACACGCTCGACGTGGCGGCGATCCCCGTCCTCAAGCGTGAGACGCACCTCCCGGTGATCGTCGATCCGTCGCACGCGGCAGGGCGCGCCGAGCTGGTGGCACCGCTCGCCCTTGCCGCGCTGGCCGCCGGGGCCGACGGCCTCATCGTCGAGGTGCACCCCAACCCGGCGCAGGCGCGCAGCGACGCCGAGCAGTCACAGTCGTTCGCGCAGTTCGAGGCCATGATGCTGCAGCTGGCGGCGGTCGCCTCGGCGCTGCACCGCCCCATGGTGCCGCGGCAGGAGGGGGGGCGCGTCCTCCCCATCGGGACGTCGCGACGCGCTCGCGCCGCCTGTGTGGGGAGCGCGGGATGACGGCGGCCCGGTGGCGTGACGACGCCCAAGCGATCGCGGAGTGGCTGCGCCCGCACACGGGGGCGCAGGCGGTGGTGGCCTTCCAGGGGGAACGCGGCGCCTACGGGCACCTCGCCATCGAGCGGCTGTGGGGGGCGCGGGCCTCGGCCATGCCGTTGCGGAGCTTTGCCGATGTGATTGGCGCGGTGCGGTTAGGCACGGCGGGCTATGCGCTGCTCCCCGTGCATAACGAGATAATCGGCGAGATTGCCGGGGTGCGCTCCGCGATCGCGCGTGCGGGGCTGGACATGCTGGGTGAGGTGCAACAGCCGGTGCGGCACTGCCTGCTTGGCGTTCCCGGCGCCAGGCTCGAGGCGGTGACCGGTGTCTTTTCGCATCCCGCGGCGCTTGCCCAGTGCCGCGATTTCCTGGGACGCCATCGCGGCATGGTCGCGTGCGAGTCCTACGACACCGCGGGGGCGGCGCGCGAGGTGGCGGCGCGTGGCCTTCGCCATGAGGCGGCGATCGCGTCGGACGCTTGCGTGGCGCGCTACGGGTTGCAGCTGCTGGCCCGGGACATCGGCGATCGCGACGACAATGTCACCACGTTTGCGGTGGTGCGTGGGGTGCGATAGGAGGGGGTATGCGGGGGGCAGGGGCAGGTTATGTCAGGGTCACGTTCGAGTTCAAGTTCGAGTTCAAGTTCAAGTGCTTTCAACACGGAGGATGCACGGAGGAAGGGAGGGGCACGGAGGACGGCGACTGCTACAGCGCTCCCTGGCTGTACCGGAGTGTCACGCTGAGGACGATTGCGCACGTGCTTCACCGGGCAGCCTGGGTTCGCAGAAGTCCTTTGCCGGAGGACGACGGCCGGGTGGCGCGTGACGACGACGGAGCGGCGCGCGACGTTCGGAGGGTTGCCCGCGACGCTGACCGGGCGGCGCGCGAAGATCACAGGCTTGGCCTCCTTGGTCCCGCTCCCCAGTGTCCGCCCGGGCATGAGCACGCCCCACGGATCGTAGTCGTAGCTCTCGGTCACCGTGGCGCCCTGCACGACAGCCCGCGTGCTCCCCAGCAGGTCCGTGTGGTAGTAGCTCCGGCTCCCCGCACTCG
>JADZAN010000026.1 GCA_020852815.1 Gemmatimonadaceae bacterium
CGGAGGACGCACGGAGGCACGGAGGACCACGGAGAACAACAGTGCCAAGGTTTCCCCCGTGTACCTCCGTGCCTCCGTGTGTCCTCCGTGTTGAAAGCTCTTAAGAAGACCAGAACCGCGACGAGTGCCAGGAATGCGGTGCGTCATCGTGGAATGGTCTTGTAGCCGGGCGGAAAGACAAGCGCGCGAAAGCGCCGGTACGGCGAGCGGTCAACGAAGTTCAACTACTCAAACCTTTGAACACGGCGGACACACGGAGGCACGGAGGACCACGGAGAACAACAATGCCAAGGTCTTCCCCGTGTACCTCCGTTCCTCCGTGTGTCCTCCGTGTTGAAAGCTCTTAAGAAGACCAGAACCGCGACGAGTGGCAGGAATGCGGTGCGTCATCTTGGAATGGTCTTGTAGCTGGGCGGAAAGACAAGCGCGCGAAAGCGCCGGTACGGCGAGCGGTCAACGAAGTTCAACTACTCAAACCTTTGAACACGGCGGACACACGGAGGCACGGAGGACCACGACGAACAGTAGTGCCAAGGTCTCCCCCGTGTACCTCCGTTCCTCCGTGTGTCCTCCGTGTTGAGAGCTCTTGGAAGAAACCAGAACCGCGACGAGTGCCAGGGAAAGGCTCGCCCACCCTCACATCCGCGACCGCTCGAACACCACACGCCCGCCGACGATCGTCAGTAGAACCTTCACATCCTTGATGGCCTCGGGTGCGATGGCGAAGAGGTCGTGATCCAGCACGGTCAGGTCGGCGAGCATCCCCGGCATCACCTTGCCTCGCGTCGCTTCCTCACCCATGGCGTAGGCGTTGTTGGCGGTGTAGTTCCGCAGCGAACTCTCGAGGTCGAGCTTCTCTTGCGGCTGCCAGCCACCCTCGGGCTTTCCATCGAGTGTTTTACGCGTGACGGCGGCGTACAGGATCTTCATCGGGTCGGCGGTATACCACGAGGCGTTCGTCCCCGGCCAGTCGGAGCCGAAGGTGAGGCGCACGCCGGCGTCCTGCAGCGTCCGGAACGCATAGGCCCAGCGCGAGCGCTCGCCAATGCGCTCCTCCATCCAGCGCATGTCGTCGATGGCATGGTACGGCTGCACCTCGGCGATGATCCCTAAACGTGCGTAGCGTTTCGCCACCTCGGCGTTGCGCAGTACCTGCGAATGGATGATGCGGAACCGGCGGTCGCGCGGCGGGTTCTCCGTCATCACCTTCTCATACAGCGTGAGCAGCGTGTCGATCGCCTCGTCGCCGATGGCGTGCACCTGCGGCCAGAGCCCCGCGCGGTCGGCGCCCATCAGGTTCTTCAGCATGTTGCCGGCCGGCTGCATCCCCGAACCAGGGCCGCTCGTCGCCGCCGTGTTGGTCGAGTCGCGCCACTCGCCACGCTTCCCCGAGTGCAGCTGCGGCTCGTAGAAGCGCGCCGTCGAGTTTCCCTGGATCCCGTCGACGAACCCCTTCAGTCCACCGATCCGCAGCCAGTCGTCGCCAAAGCCGTGCGGGATCCCCACCGCCGTGAGGTCGTCCCACTTGTCGAGCGTGGGGCGCGCATACACGCGCACGGTGAGTTCGCCGCGCTGCTTGAGCGCATGGTACACCGGGAGCTGCTCCGGCGGCGTGACGTCGTTGATCCCCGTGACGCCGAGTTCGTTGAGATGAGCGATGGCCACGCGCCCCTCGCGCAGGCGCTGCTCGAACGGCTTGGGAGGGATCGCCCTCTGGAGCTGCGCGAGCGCGGCGCCCGTAAGTCGTCCCGTCGCCCGGCCGTCAACGCACTCGAGCCCCGCCACCGCGCTCGCGCAATCGAGCTTGGCCGCCGACAGCGCGGCGCCGTTGGCCAGGTACGCCGTCCGATCCCAGCGCTGCAGGAAGACCGGCGTGTTCGGCGTGACCGAGTCGACGATGCTCCGGTCGGGGGAGAAACGCGCACGAGGTGTCGTCGCTGCACGAGCCGCCGCCGAGCCTGCACTGTTCGCGTTCCAGTCCTCATACGCCCCCCAATCGCCCCCCGTGATCCACGCCCCCTGCGGGAGCCGGTCACGAGCCGCCTTGACCCGTGCCGCAAAGGCGCGCGGTTCGGCTACATCCAGGAGATTCACCCCCAGCAGGAGCGCCCCGGCCTGGTTGAAGTGCGTGTGGTTGTCGATGAAGCCCGGCGTCACGAAACGCCCCTCGAGCGGAATCACGCGCGTGGTCGCTCCGCGGTGCGAGGCCACGTCGGCGTCGCTCCCCACCGTGAGGAGCTTCCCGTCGCGAATGGCCACCGCCTGCGCGTACGGCTGCGCGGTGTTCCCGGTCCAGATGCGCCCCCCGGTCAGGATCAGGTCGGCCTCCTGCGCGCGGAGTGCCGGCGCGTGGAGGGCGAGCGGCGCCAGGCAGGCCAGCATCGCCAGCGTCGTACGAACGGTGATGGAGCGTAGAGACATGAACACGCAGATGAACGAGCCGATGACCGAGCCGATGAACGAGCGAATGAGCGAGCAGATGAACGAGCCCTCGAACGCGCTGGAAGTCGGGCCGGGAGAATTGTGCGCCGCACCCCGGCCAGGCGACAGGTGGCCGTAGCGTGTGCCACCCGTTCGCGACCGCTGCCGCAGCTTCGTTCCGCCGCGCATTCTTCGCAACGCCGGACCCTTTCGCTGGGGTCGGGCGTACAGGTAGGAGCCCCTCCCCTCCCGGCATGATGGACCCGCACACCGCCCTCGCCCCCACCACTGGGCGCCCGTCGCGCGCCGCGCTCATCCCGGGCGCCGCGCTCGTCGCGGGCGCCGCGCTCCTCGCGTTGGCCGGCGCACCACGGGCCGTCGACGCTCAGGTGATGCAGGTGCGCCCCGTGACCCCCGAGGCAGCCGCGCCGAGACTGGGGGAGCTGCGCGACCAGCAGTCGCTGTTCGAGTCGTTTCGCCGCCGCAACCTCCCGCGAAAGGACTTCTCCCGCAGCGGCCCCAACACCTGCGACGAACAGGTGGGGCGCTTCTGCTACTGGTACGACGAGCGCGAGGACCCGGCCCCCGACGAGCCCACCACGATCGCCCAGGCGCGCGCCAAGCTCGTCGCCACGCTCGACTCCGCCTATCGCCTCTTTCCCGACGACCGATGGACCTCGGGGCAGCTGGTGCGCTACCTGACCGAATCGGGGAAGCTGAACGACGCGGTCGAGGCGGCCAACCGGTGCAAGGCGCCGGGCTGGTGGTGCCCCGCGCTGCGCGGCTTCGCGTTGCATCTGGCGGGGCGCTTCGCGGAGAGCGACAGCGCCTGGGAGCGCGCCCTCGACGGCATGGACGATCGCCAACGCTGCGACTGGCGCGACATGAAGCTGGTGGTCGACGACGCCCTGCTCCGCGAGTACCGCGAGATGGGATGCGCCAGGCGCACGGCCTTCGAGGAACGCATCTGGTGGCTGGCGCGCCCCATGCTCTCGCTCGAGGGGAGCGATACACGCTCCGAGTTCTTCTCCCGTCGCATGTACTCGGCCTTCATCCAGGACGCTCCATCGGTCTATGAGATGGGGTTCGATGACGACGAGCGCGAACTCCTCCTGCGCTACGGCTGGCCCCGCGCCTGGACGCAGCACGAGGTCTATACCAGCGGCCGAGGGAAGATCCAGGTCATCACGGGGCACGAACCGGCCCCCGCACCGCCCATGCTCCCCGTGGCCGCCACGGTGCGCAACCCGGCGCTCAGCGACTCGGTGGGGTGGCGGGGCAAGGGACTCCCCGGCGTGCGCGCTCGTTATGCACCCGACGTGGCGCGCTACCTCCTCCCGCTCACGCAGCAGTCGGCCATCTTCCGCCGCGGCGACTCGGCGCTGGTGGTGATGTCGTACGACGTGCGCAACCTAACGACGCTGGCCAAGGCGGCGGCGCGCACCGGCGACCTCGCGGCGGCGCTCGTCCTCACCAAGGGGGAGGAGAAGGATGCCTCCATCGTGCGCCTTCCCACCCCCGGCGTGCGTGGCACCATCACGGCGCGCACGTCGTGGGGGCCCATGCTGATGAGCGCCGAGGTCTCGTCGCGGCGCGATCGCACCCTGGCCCGCGCCCGCTACGGGATGCGCGCCACCGAGAACGCCGGCTCGCGCGTCGCCATCTCCGACCTCCTCCTCTTCGAGCCTTACGACGGAATGCCGCGCACGCTGGACGACGTCCTTCCGCACGTTGCGGCGTCACAGGCGGTGAAGGAAGGGAGCAAGGTCGGGATCTACTGGGAGACCTACAACACGAATCCCAGCGGCGAAGGGATCCAGGTAGCCATCACCGTCGCCCCTGAGGACGCGAAGGAAGGGGGATGGTTGCAGCGCGGGCTCACCGCGTTGCGGCTGGTCCGTGAGGCGCAACCGGTTTCGGTGGGAATGAGCGACGTCTCGGCCCGCGGCCTCGGCTTCACGCCGCGCGCCGTCGTGGTCGACCTCGCCACGCTCAAGCCCGGGCGCTACCTGATGCAGCTCGAGATCACCGCCGAGGGGACGATCCCGGTGCGCGCCGAGCGTGTGCTGACGGTGCGCGGCGGAAAGTAGGGAGGAGGGAGGCGGCCGGCAGGCGTCGTCGCGCCGATCACTACGCGAAGCGCGCCACCACGACGCTGACGTTGTCGCTCCCTCCCCCCGAGAGCGCCGCGTTCACCAGTGCCTCGCACGCCTCGCGCGCGGTGGCCGAGGAACGCAGCAGACGCCGCACCTCGTCGTTTGGGACGTGCTTGGTGAGCCCGTCACTACAGAGGAGGAGCATGTCCCCCGCCTCGAGGTCGATGAGGCCAAGCGTGGGATGCACCTCGGAACTCCCCACGGCGCTGGCCAGGGTGCGCCCCATCGGCGACTCGACCACGTGCTCGTCGCTCACGGCGCCGGTATCGAGCAGGTACTGCCCGAACGTCTGGTCGCGCGTCAGCTGCAACAAGCGCTCGCCACGCAGGTAGTAGGCGCGCGTATCGCCCACATGCACGAGGTAGGCGCGCGGAACCACGAGCATCACCATCGTCAGCGTCGTGGCCGGCGACCACTGCGAGTCGCCATTGGCCGAGAGCAGCGATTTGTGAGCCGCCATCACTGCCTCTTCCATCTTCTCGATGAAGCGCGCCTCCTCCTCGGCGTCGAAGCGATGGTAGCACCCCGTGGCGCGCCCGATGTACTCGAGCGTCGACTCCACGGCGCTGCTGCTCGCCTCGGCGCCGCCGGCGCGACCGCCCACACCGTCAGCCACCGCCATGAGCCAGGCGTCGCCGCCGTGCATGCGCGCGGTGAGGCGCTCGCGGTCGAGGTTGGTGCTCGTGACGTCAACCACCTTCCGCATGCGCGCCACGATGAAGCGGTCCTGGTTCTCCTCGGGGACGAGTCCCGTGTGGGAGAGGCCGAAGACGTCGGTGAGCATCACGGAGGCGTCGCCGCCGGGCGCCGTTGCGTCGGGGGCGGGTGTCCCCTGGGGATCGG
This sequence comes from Gemmatimonadaceae bacterium, assembly GCA_020852815.1. Lineage (NCBI taxonomy): Bacteria > Pseudomonadati > Gemmatimonadota > Gemmatimonadia > Gemmatimonadales > Gemmatimonadaceae > Gemmatimonadaceae bacterium. Next base: position 5,421 of record JADZAN010000026.1, read on the forward strand.
GAGGAGTCGTCATGCCCGCAATATGGGGCTGACGCTACGCGTTGTCGTCCCAGGGATCGGAGGCCTTCTCGTATTCCTTGACCGGGAACTTGAAGGCCTCGGCGAGCTTGGGATCACCCGCGTAGCCCAGCACGCGCGTGGCGATGTACTCGCCCACCACCGGGCCGAACTTGAATCCCTCCGCCTGTCCCACACCGGCGACCCACGCGTTCTCCGTCCCCGGCAGGTGGTCGATGATGAAGTCGCGGTTGATGCTCGACTCGTAGTGGCACGAACGCGTCTCGTTCATCGGCGCAGTGGCTAACACGGGAAAGCGCTCGGCAACAAAGCGGCGCGAGCCGTCGATGCGCTCCTGCGACATCCACCGGTTGCTGGTGTCGGGGTCGGCCTGCGCCGAGTCGATGGAGGCCTGGTTGATGGCACGCTCCTGCGCCGCCTTCTTTTCTTCCTCGGATTGACCCTGCCCGGCGTTCCTGGGGGCAATGGCGCCGCGTACCCTAAAGCCGCGCAGGTCCACGGGCAGCGCCGGCCATCCCGTGACGCCGGGAAAGTTGTAGCTGGGGAGGTTGGGAAAGGTGAAGCGGTGATCGCCCTCGGGGACGCTGAAGTAGCAGACGTAACCCATCGGGATGCGCATGCGGTTCTCCAGTTCCTTCGCGAACATCTTCCGCAGCCATGGCCCCGTGCAGAAGACATACTGGTCGCCACGCACGACGCTTCCATCCTCGAGGACGACGCCGTCCATCTTCCCGTTGACGATGGCGCCGGGGCGCACGCGGGAGATGACCAGCTGCACCCCCTCGCGTTGCGCGATCGCGGCGACCGCTTGCGTCGCGGCGCGGGCGCGCGCGACCCCTGCGTCGGGCTCGGTGATGGCGATCGTGATGTCGTGCGCGGCGATCACGGGCCAGCGCTTCATCACCTCGGCGCCGTCAATGACCTCGAACTTCACCCCCTGCGCGGTCCAGAGTTCGCGCGTGCGCTTGACGAAGGGTTCGTCCTGCGCGCGGCAGATCACGTCGCCGGTCTGGTGGAAGAACTTCGTCCCGAACTCCGCGGCGTATTCGTCGTCGAAGGCGCGCCAACGCGCGATGGCGGTGCGCGCCCACGAGGTCCAGAGTTCGCCGGCGGTGGCGCGGTCGCCGTAGGATGAGCGAATGCCGCGCGTCTCATCGCCGCTCGATGCGCGCGAGTTGGCGGGGCCATAGGCATCGATCATCGTGACGCGTGCGCCGCGGCGGCGGAGATAGAGCGACGTCCATCCCCCCCACGCGCCGGCGCCGATCACGACGATGTGTCCGCTTCCGCGCGTTGCGCGAGCCGGGGCAATGCCACGCGCCGGCGCGAGCGGTTGCGCACCTCCGCCGGTCGCACAGCCGCCGATCATCAGCGCCCCAGCCCCTACACCGGCCATGCGCAGGAAGTCGCGCCGAGCCATCGGGTCGTCGATCGCCTGGGCATCGGCGAGCGGGAACGATGTGGCTGAAGAGGCGTCGCTCACCCCCGCGCCAAGCGACGTGTTGGAATGCGGGTTGGCAGGGGTGGCCCCGGTGAGGGGATCGATCGGAGCGTTCGCGTCGGACATGGGGCGACTCGTTCGGGGGATCGTCGAGAAGCGGCGAAGATGCGCCTGAGGGGGGTGGGCCGCAATCGGTGCGGCATGCGGCGCGCTCGTCGCCTCGGCATTGCCAGCGCTGCGCCGTGGGCGCACGTTGACTGCAGGTGCGGGGGCGCTGAAACGTTGCAAAGACCACGCGGGAGCGCCGGCGCCTGATTGTGAGATGGCTTCCACTCTCGAGACGAGGTTGCTGATGTCGCGTTCGCCATGGATTGCAGCCGTCGCGGTCGTTGCCGCGCTTACCGCCACGCTCGTGGTGGCCCCATCGGCGGGGGCCCAGAACCCCAAGCGTGAGGCGATCGTCCCGCCGGGATCGTCGCCCTCGCCGATCCTCACCCCGGGGATCCGCGTGGGGAACCTGGTCTACGGCTCCGGCCAGCTCGGCACGCGTCGCGAGAACCCCGACAGCACCATCGGCGGGCAGACCTCGATTGCGCTGGACAACATCAAGAAGGTGTTCGAGGCCGCGGGGACCGACATGGCGCACGCCCTCAAGTGCACCGTCTTCCTCATCGACGTGAAGGACTTTGGCGGGATGAACCAGGCGTATCGAACGTTCTTCCCCGATACGCCGCCGGCGCGCACGACGGTGGTGGTCGCGGCGCTCGTGGTGCCGGGGGCCAAGGTCGAGATCGAGTGCCTGGCGGCGATGCCGTCCAAGTAGCGACACGCGACCTTTCGCCGCCCAAGGACTTCGATGCTGATACGTTCGTCGTGGACGGCGCTCGCGATTGCGGGCGCCGTCGTCGTGTCCGGTTGCTCGCGCGACGCGGGGGACGGAGAGCAGATCGTGCCGGCGGTGGAGGTGCGGCGGTCTGTCGCGCTCGACACCTCGCCGCCGCTGGCCTGGAGCACGCATGGCGCGGGTGCGGTGCAGCTGGCGCGAGTCGCTGCGGGTTTGGGAGATGCGCGCGCCGAGAGTGCGTCGCGCACACGGTTATCGCCGCCTGACGAGGGCGGTGACGGCGATGTGGTCACCTCGCGACGCGTTGCGCCCGGCGGCGCCGATATCGAGCAGCGCGCGCACGGCACCCTTCCCCCGGCGGAGCTGGTCGCCTCGTTCGACGGGCTCGGCGCCTCGTTCACCGGACCGCAGGGGACGGCGACGCTCCGCAACCCATCCGACAACTCGCTGGCCGTCGGCCCCAACCATCTGGTGCAGGTGGTGAACACGCGCATGGCGATCTTCACCAAGCGCGGCGCCGTGTACGACAGCACCGGGCACGTGCTCTATGGTCCGGTCCCGACCAACAACCTGTTTCGAGGCTTTGGCGGGCCGTGCGAGGAGAAGAACAACGGCGACGCCGTGGTGCGCTACGATCAGTTGGCCAATCGTTGGCTGGTCGTGATGCCGCTCTTCTCGCGCGGACGCAAGGGTGAGCGCCATGGACCACCGCCCGCCGCCGGCGGTGCTGCGCGCGCCAGCGAGGTCGGGCAGGAGGGGCAACCGGGGGCCGAGCAAACGGTGCACCAACCGCCAGCCGTTGCGCCTGCAACCGCGCCCGTCACCCCCGTGGTGCCGCCGCCGGCACCGCCAGCCGCAACTCCGCGTCCTGCCCCGGCACCGCCCGACTCGCAGGGCGTCTACGGGATGTGCTACGCGGTGAGCACGAGCGATGACCCGCTGGGGAGCTACTATCGCTACGAGTTCGTTCGCCCGCTCTTCCCCGACTATCCGCGTCCCGCCATCTGGCCCGACGGCTACTACATCCCCAGCAGCACCGGCGACGACGTGATTCAGAAGCATGCCTGCGTGGTCGAGCGCGCCAGGATGCTGGCCGGTGCGCCGGCCAGCGAGCAGTGCGTCGTGATCGACGGGGTGAACTTCCTCAACAACGCCGATCTCGACGGCACGGTGCTCCCGCCGGCCGGGGCGCCGAACATCATGCTCGCCGCCGGCGGGACGCAGCTGCAAAAGGACTTCGACGACGACGGAATCCACGCGTGGAGCTTCAAGGTCGACTGGAAGGATCCCTCCCGCACGAAGGTCGTTGGCCCGGTGAAGATCGCCGTCGCCCCGTACCACTACCTGTGCGACGGACAGCTCACGAGCTGCGTCCCGCAACCGGGGACCGAGCGCCGACTGGACGCGCAGGGCGACAAGCTGATGGCGCGCGTCGTCTACCGCCGCATCGGTGCTCGTGAGTCGATCGTCGCCGTGCACTCGGTCAACACCAGCGCCGGTGCGGGGGGCGTGCGGTGGTACGAGTTCCGCGTCGGCCCCAAGCGCGTGTTGCGGCTGTACCAGCAGGGGACCTTCGCTCCCGACTCGTCGTATCGCTGGATGGCGTCGCCGGCCATGGACCGCGTGGGAAACATCGGGATCGGCTACTCGTTTGGCGGGACGCCGCACTTCGCCGGACAGCGCCTTGCCGGGCGGCGAGCCGGAGACCCGAGGGGGCGGCTCACGCTGCGGGAGCACGTCCTCGTGGAGGGGGGCGGAGCGCAGGCCAACACGTTGCGGTGGGAGGACTACACACAGACAGCGATCGACCCCTCCGACGATTGCACGATCTGGTACGTGGGAGACTATCTCCGTGCCGGCGACGCGAACTATTCGACGCGCATCGGGGGGTACCGGCTGCCGGGGTGTCTCGCCAGGCGGGGGCCGACGTAACTTCCGCCTCGACCGAAACTCCATGCCGTTGAACATCTCCGCCGAACCTCTGCACATCGTGGACGACAGGAACGTTGACCCAAGCGCGCGCGCACTCGGCCCTCACGGGTCGCTTGCCCGGACCGTCCTTTTCTGGCTTCATCTCGCATGCGGCGTCGTGACGGGGATCATCATCCTCGTGATGTCGGTCACGGGAGTCCTCCTCACGTACGAGAAGCAGGTCATCGCCTGGTCCGACGCGCGGGCGCTGTCGCCGAGCCCGCAGGCGAGGGGAAGTTCGCTTCCGATCGACTCGCTCGTGCGCCTCGCGCAGCGATCCGCGCCCGGGCTCAAGGCATCCGGCGTGACCGTCTCGTCAGGCGCAACGCACCCCGTCAAGGTGAGCTTCGGGCGTGACGGGGTGCGCTACCTCGACGCAGCGGACGGCGCCGTCCTGGGCAGTGGCAACGCCTCGACGCGCAAGTTCCTGTCGGCGATCACCGCCTGGCACCGCTGGCTTGGCGCGACCGACGACGGACGTGACGTGGCGCGGGCGATCACGGGCGCCTCGAACCTCGCCTTCCTCGGCCTGGTGGTGAGTGGCTTCTTCCTCTGGTTCCCGCGCATCCTCACGTGGACGCGTGTTCGCGCCGTGCTCTGGTTCCGGGGCGGGTTGCGGGGCAAGGCGCGCGACTTCAACTGGCACCACGTGCTGGGGATCTGGTCGCTCGTTCCCCTCCTGCTGATCGTCTCGTCAGGCGTGGTGATCTCGTATCGATGGGCGGGTGACCTAGTCTTCCGTCTCGCCGGCGAGGCACCGCCAGCGCCCTCGGCACCGCCCGCGTCTTCGGCACCGCCCGCGGCGCAGGGAGGGCCTGGCGGGGCGGGTGGAGCGCGTGTACCGGGTGGAGCTGCCGGAGAACGCGGAAGCGCCGAGGGCGGCTCCGTTCCTGTCCGCTACGAACCGTTGATCGACGCGGCCGCGGCCAAGGTTCCCACCTGGCGCACGATCACCATCCCGCTCCCGGTGAGCGCCGAGAAGCCAGTAGCCGTCGCGATCGACGCCGGCAGCGGGGGACAGCCGCAACTCCGCTCGACGCTCACGCTCGACGCAACGTCGGCGCGGGAGAAGGCGTGGCTCCCCTTCGCGGAGCAGAGCGCCGGTCGCAAGGCGCGCTCATTCCTTCGCTTCGCGCACACCGGCGAGTACTACGGCCTGATGGGACAAACGATCGCCGGACTCGTGACGCTAGCCACGGTCGTCCTGGTCTGGACCGGGATCGCCCTCGCGCTCCGCCGCCTGGCCGCCTCGCTGCGCCGTCGCGATCACGAGCCGCGGCATCGCGGGCTATCGAGCGCTGCCTAACGCTTCGTGGCCGCGCGGACGTATCGATCGGTCGGCGATCGTCAACAACCACAAGCCTTCAACACGGAGGACACACGGAGGAACGGAGGTACACGGAAACGGCGATCCTGAGCTCTCCTCCGTGCTCCTCCGTGTCTCCGTGAGTCCTCCGTGTTGAAAGCACTTGGAACACCAAGAATCGCAACGACCGCCAGATACTCCGCGGTGGAGAATGGTTCTGCACCTCGACGCCGCGGCCGGCGCGCGCACGCGACCAAAGGTCGATTGGTTGAGAAAGTTCAAGGACCACAAGCTTTCAACACGGAGGAACGGAGGTACACGGGAACGGCGATCCTGAGCTCTCCTCCGTGTTCCTCCGTGTCTCCGTGAGTCCTCCGTGTTGAAAGCACTTAGCACAGCAAGAATCGCAACGAGTGTTCGGCTGTGCCCACCTAAGCCCCCCGACCCCAGCCTTCGCTGGGGCAGGCTTCTCGTCCCCAGCCTTCGCTGGGGCAGGCTTCTCGTCTTCTGCCCCTAAGGCACTATCGTCGCCTTCGGCTCCATCCTGACTATCCACAGCCCGCTGTTCATGTCGTTGATGAACGCGAGGCCGTTCTTCACCACGACGCCCCAGGTCATTGTGGCGTTGGGGATCTTCCCTTGCGGCGATTGCGGCTGGAAGTGGGTGATCTCGCGACCCTGATGCTGCAAGTTGCCGCGCAGTTCGCCCGAGACGTCGAAGGCGTGGAAGCCTGAGTTGTACGCACCCATGTAGAGCGTGTCGCCCGCCGCCCAGACGTTGTGCACCCCGCCGAATTCGGGCTCGTACCAGGCGACGCTCCTCGGCTTGGTGATGTCGCTGACGTCGATCACCTGCAAACGCCCGTAGGCGCGCCCGACGCGTCCTCCAAGCGCGGCTTGCACCTCGGCGGGATCGAAGACCTCATCGGCAATGAAGACGTAGTTCTTGTGACGCCACGCGGTGTGCGTCCCGCGGATGTAGCCGGTCGCCCCCTCGGTTTCCAGGCGCGAGGCGTAGATGGCGTCGAGGTCGTACTTGTATTGCGCCACTACCACCGGGTTGGAGGGCGTCCCGCCGCGCATCCCGTTGCCCACGTCGAGGATGATCAATCCGTCGTTCCACCAACTGCCGTAGAGGAGCCCGTCCTGCACGTCGACGTCGTGCAAGGTGCGCCCCGCATCCGAGCTGGGCGGGCGCGACGGTCTCCACTGCGAGACCTGTCGCGGCGCGGCTGGGTTGTCGATGTTGATGACGTGGACCGCGCCCGTGCCGTCATTCGTGATGTAGGCATGGCGCCCATACTTTGGGTCGGTGTAGATGAACGCCGAGTGGACCCCGGAGGTCACGCCATCCGTGAAGTCGGCGACCTTCTTCGGGTGCAGCGGATCCTCGAGCGTGGCGATGACGATCCCGTTCTTCCGGTTGTCGGCCCCTTCGCGCGTGAAGACCATGACCTCGCCCTTCTCGTCGGTCATGATGTCATTCACGACGCGGAAGTTCTCGATGACCGAGTCGGCAATGACGGGCTTGGTCGGGTCGGCGATGTTGATCACGTAGAAGCGATCGCCGCCGGCGTGCGTCCCGAGATACGCGACTTTCCCGTTGGGGTGCACCCACACCTCGGAGGTGACGAAGGCGGTGCGCAGCACGGAGCCGACGACGGTTGCCTTGCGGCGCACGTTGCGATCGGTGAGGGTGACCGAGGCATCACCCGAGAGGCGCCCGAAGTTGGCGCTCACGAGATAGGTCCCGGGATCGAAGCCGACAAAGCCGCCATCGCTCCCGATCTCGCCGCGTCCGGGGGAGAAGGTCCAACTCGGCGTGAGCCCCGGGATCGCCCTCCCGGTCGCGTCCTTGACCTGCACGGCGAAGTGCAGGACGTCACCCTGCCGTGCACTGGTGGCCGCCGGTGTCACCGTCACCGTGGCCCCGTTGGCGCTGACGACGTCGACGTCGATCGCCCGTTCGGCAGCCCCGGCGGCTGCAACTATGCGCGCCTTCCCTATGGCGAGCGCGGAGACGAGCCCCGTCTCGCTGACGCGCACGATGGCCGGCGCGGACGACTTCCAGGCGACAGGCTCGGTCGCCGAATCGCCGTCCGCGGACCGGGCCACCGCCGACAGCTGCAATCGCTGCCCGGCGAGGAGCCGGGTCGGCTGCGGGGTGACGGCGACACTGGTCGCCCTCCCTGGCACCATGAGCACGTCGACCTTGCGCGTCAACGGGCGCGAGCCGGGGACGATGGCGGAGATGACGACGGGGAACTTCCCCACCGCCCCGGACGTGACGAGCCCCATCGAGTCCACCGTGGCCTCGAAGGCACCACCGAAGTAGCGGACCTTGACGCCCGGAAGCGCCTTCCCGCCCTCATCGACGACCATCGCCGTCAGCCGCAACGTGTCCCGGGCAACCACGCGCGGATTGGCCGGCGTGACGACGATCCGAGGGCCGCCTGCCTGCGCCGAGATGATCGCCGGGGCGAGGCTCGCACTGGCGAGCGCGCCTGCCAGCGCGCGTGCGAGCGCGCCTGCCAGCGCGCGTGCGAGCGTTGCGGCAAGAGAGGGAGAGCGCATTCGACGGGAGGGGTTGAGGGGGCGATGGGCGGTCGCGGGAGGCTGAAGATGGTGCGGCGGGCGTTCGCGGTCAAAGCGGGTGTGCCCGTTCAAGGTCCTTCGACGCGACCACTCGGCGTCGACTTCCTGGATCGGCGCCCTCTCCGCGTTTGGTCAAGCGCCTTCACCACAGAGAACACAGAGTTGCACGGAGCACTGAAGCGCACGATGAAGCTCCATCGCGATCGTCACTCCACTCCGTGTAACCCGGCGTTCCCTGTGGTGAAAGCTCGTTGCGGTTCCCGCCCCAACTCCTCCCCAGCCATCACCAGGCCAGACCTCACGTCCCCAGCCTTCGCTGGGGCAGGCTTCTCGTCCCCAGCCTTCGCTGGGGCAGGCTTCTCGTCTTCTCGTCCTCTCGTCCTCTCGTCCTCTCGCACAGCTACAGCGTCCCCCGCCGCTTGAGACGGTTGTACTGCTCCACGACTGCCTCCGCCGCACCCGCGGGCGCGACATCGAGGACCAGCACTCCCTGCGCACGCATCTCGGCGAGTGCGAACTCGCGTGACTGGAGCAGCTCCTCGGCGGCGGCGCGCTCGAACGCCCCGTGCACGGTCGCCGGGCGCGCGGTGGCGAGGGCGTCGAGCGCGGGGTCGCGAAGGGCGACGGCGAGCGGAAGATGACGCGGACGCAGGGCGCCTACCTGCGCCACGAGCGCCTCGCTCGCGGTGCGGTCGATGACGTCGGTGAAGACGACGGTGAGTGCGCGGCGGCGGTTGCGCTGGGCGAGATACGCGAAGGCGCCGGGATAGTCGGGCTCGACCACGGTCCCGCGCACCATGGCCAGCGCGTCGAGCACGCCGCGCAGCGCCCGGCGCCCGCGCGCCGGGGCCAGGTAGTGCTGCACCGCATCGGCAAAGACCATCAGCCCAACGTTATCGTCATGGTCGGCCGCGGCGTGCGCCAGCTGCAACGCGGCCTCCACCACGAACTCCAGGCGCGAGCGCCCCTGCGATTCGGCGGTGAGCATGCGACCGGCGTCGATCACGATGAGCACCTGCTGGCGCCGCTCGTCCTCGTACTGACGAACCATCGGCTTGCCGCGGCGCGCGGTCGCCTTCCAGTCAATGGTGCGCGTGTCGTCGCCCTGCACCCACTCTCGCAGCGACTCGAAGACGCGCCCTTCCCCCAGCCGCCGCACGTTGCGCAGCCCCACCTCACGCCGACGCTGCGCCTGCGTGGGAAGGGCTCGCAGCGAGGCGCCCACGAGCGTGGGATACACGGTCACCTGCCACGGCAACGGAACACGGAGCGGGCGCCACGCCAGTCCCCAGGGGGATTGCACCCGCAGGTGCAACGCCCCCTCCCCCGCCTTGCCGCGCGCCACTGGGCGCACGTCGTGCCGCTCGTACAGCGGGGACTCCGGCGGGAGCACGAGCGTCCGCTCCGCGCCACCGGCGAGCGAGAGGATCGGCGGGAGCGCCTCCACGACCTGCACGGTGGTGCGACGCGGCAGGTGCGACTGCCAGCGATAGCTCACCGGCAGCGATCGCCCTAACGAGAAGGCGGGGGGCGACTCGCGCTGCACGGAAACGTCCTTCGTCTCGATCCCCCACGCGCGCCACGTATCGATCGCCAGGAGCGCCACCCACGCCAGGTCGAGCACCACGAGGAGGAGCGACGCCCCGCTCCACACCAGGGCAAGCGGCGCCACCAGCGCCAGAGCGGCGGCGCCGATGAACCAGCGACGCGAGGGAATGGGCATCGCCGCCGCTCGCTAGGCGCGCGGTGCCTCGACGCGCTCGAACAGCGTCTGCACCGCCGCATCAGGCGTCACCCCTTCCAGCTCCAGCTCCGGCGCCACCTGCACGCGATGGCGCAGCACCGCCGGCGCCAGCGACTTCACGTCGTCCGGGACGACAAACGCGCGCCCATCGAGCAGCGCCGCTGCCTGCGACAGGAGGAGGAGCGCCACCGAGGCGCGCGGCGACGCGCCTAACGTCAGCGTCGGCGTCTCGCGCGTGGTCCGCACCAGTGCCGTGATGTAGGCGACGATGGACGGTTCGACACGTACCTGCCGCGCCGCACCGCGCAATGCCTCCAACCCCTCGGCGTCCATCACCCGCTCGATCCCGAACGACGACGGCGTGGCGGCATCGAATCCCCCCAGCACACGCCCCAGCATCCCTTGCTCTGCGTCGTTTGGTGGATAGCGCAGCAGGACCTTCACCAGGAAGCGATCGAGCTCCGCCTCGGGCAGCGGATACGTCCCCTCGAACTCGATCGGGTTCTGCGTGGCGAAGACGGTGAAGCCGTGGGAGAGCGATCGCGTCTCGCCATCGACGGTCACCGCACGCTCCTGCATCGCCTCGAGCATTGCCGCCTGCGTCTTGGCCGGCGCGCGGTTGATCTCGTCGCCAAGGACGAGATCGGCGAAGAGGGGTCCCGGCCTGAACGAGAAGCTCCCCTGCGCGCCCAGGAAGTTCACCCCCGTGATGTCCGACGGCATCAGGTCTGGCGTGAACTGGATGCGGCGAAACGAGAGCCCTAACGACTGCGCCAGTGCGCGCACCAGGAGCGTCTTCGCTGTCCCCGGCGGACCCTCGAGGAGGACGTGCCCGCGCGCCATCAGCGCCAGCAACGACTCGCGAATCGCCTCGCGCTGCCCCAGCACCACGCGCTCGAGCTGGGCCATGAGCTGCTGGGCGGAATCGGCGTGCCGCTCGACGTCGGCGGCGGTGAGCGGGATCAGGGGCGAAGGGATTGCCACACATCCTCCACGGCATTGGCGGCGCCGAGCACCGCGGTTTCCGGTAGTGCCTGTCGAGTGTCGTTCGCCGTGCGTTGCAGCTGCTCGGCGCTTGCTCGCACACGCTGATTAGGGGCATGGGCCACGAAGGCATCGAGCCACGCACGCCAGTCGTCGCGCGAGGCGGCGCTGGCCGGCGTCGCGGCGAGCCGGCGCCGCAACCCGCGCACCATCGCCGCCACCGCCTCGCGATGCCCGCGCGCCGCGGCGAGCGCCGTCGCCAGCGCCCGCACATGCTCCAGCGGGGAACGGCGCTGCCGAGGAATCGCGGCACGCACCGGACCAATGCGCACACCGCTGGCCAGCAACGCGAGCAACCCGACGACGATCAGTTGCCAGGCCATCCACCCCAGCGGGTTCTGCGCACTCCAGGCCATCGCCACCCCCGCCATCGATCCACCGCTCCCATAGCCGTGATGGTACTCGTCGAAGACCACGCGGCTCCCCATGGTGCGCACCGACTCGAGGATGAACGGACCGGTGGACGACTGCCGAAGCTGGCGGTTGCGAAGGAGCGCCGCGTCGGCGACGAGGAGCACGCGGCGCCCGCTGGCGACCGTCAGCAGCAACATGGCCGCGTGCCCCTTCGTCGTCACGAGGAGTGTGTCGACGGCGCGCACGGTCGGCCGGGGACACACGGCGGCATCGAGCGGCCCTTCCGCCGAGAGCATCGCCTTCCGCGCGCTGTCGCCGAGGGGCTTCAGGTGGGCATGCACCCACGCCGCGGCCGTATCCGCCCCTCTCCCCGGAGGAGCGACGCGCACCGAGTCGAAGATGCCGTCCTCGATGTCGTATCCCAGGCAGTTCGCGATCGACATCCGCACGTCGCCAGCGACCAGGAGGTTGCTCCCGCGAGGTGCCGTGAGCATCCGGACGATGACCGCACGCTCGCGCGACGAGACGAGCCTCGTCGGCGCCACGACGGCAAAGGTGGTCGCGGCGCTGACGACCTCGCTGGTGTCACCCTCTGCCGTCACGTTGGCATCGCTCGTCGCGAACAGCATGGGGCGCTCGCGCCATCGGTCGGTCGCAATCCCCAAACCGCCGAGAGCTTCATACAACCCGCTCAACCCGGGGCGCCCCGTGGCAAAGGTCGAGGCGCGCGGATCGGGATCTTCCTGCGCGCGAAAGCGCCGGCCGCTGGCGAAGGCGATGATGAAGAGGAGGCACGCCACCCCGATGGCGGCGAAGAACTGCGTGCGCACCCTCATCCTACGTCACACGCCGGAAGCGATCGGCGACGGCGAGCGCGCGCCACCGGTCAAAGGCGAGGCCATCGAGCGGGGCGCGGGCAAAGGCGTAGTGGTACATCTCGCGCACCAACCCGCGCATGTCGCGGCGCCCGTCTTCCGTGAGCGACGCATCGCGCACGTATTCGTTGGGCGTCTTGCTGGGATGGAAGCGCATCACCTGTCGCGCGTCGAGTTCGAGCACCAGGCGCAGGAACTCGGCCTGCATCGCCCCCGCGTAGTCGCCCAGTGCAGCCAGCCGCGCCGACTCGCGCGTGTACCAGGTGGCGTCGCGCGGGGCACTCGCCGGTCCCGCCGTCTCGCGTTGCGCCTGGCGGCTCCCGTGCCGCAGCGTGCGCAACGCCACCCACCCCGCGTGCGCCAGGATGAGCGCGAGCACGCCCACGAGCGCCCACACCACCGCGTTGAAGGTGGCCGGGTTGGTGCGTTGCAGCTCATCCACCCAGCGTAGCAGCCCCCCCCACAGGCGGCGCAGCGCCCCGAACGGATCCTCCCGCGCCTCCCACCGATAGGCAGGCGCCGCGAAGACCGAGTCGATCGTGGCGCGCAGCGAGTCGGCGCGCGCCGGCGACAGCGCCGGCGGGAGCGCCGACCCCTGCAGCAGGAGAGTGAGCGGCGGTGCGATCGGCATCACCCCGGCTGCTGCAACGACGTCGCCAGCATCTCGAGGTCAAACCCTTCCTTGCGCACTCGCATGTCGTAGTAGAGCACCGTCGTGAGCGCGTAGAAGAAGGGGAACACGAGGATCTGCAGCACCGAGACCACGAGCTGCGCCAGCAGCTGCAACGTGGACTCGGTGACGTCGCCGCCGGCACCGGCGACCACGAAGGCGCCGATCGCCATCCCCGGGATGAACAGGAGGATCACCGCCACCATCAGCGCGCCGAAGATCTTCAGGCGTTCCCCCTTCGTGAGTGCCCAGCTGCGCCCCATCGCCGCCGTCCCGCCCGCAATGTCTTCCAGCACCAGCGCCGACGGGGTGAGCATGAGTCCGCACGCAATGATGATCCCCGGAATGATGAGGAAGAGGAAGCCCACCCCCATCAGGAGCGACATGAGGATCGACGTCCCGATCAGCCGCCCCAGGTAAGGCGTGGAGCGCTGGAATGCCTCCCCGACGGGGAGCGCGCTGCCCAGGTACGTCTCGGCAACGAGGAAGGTCGACGTCGCGGAACCCACGGAGCCAAGGACGAGCGAGAGTCCCATGCTCAGCGCCCACAGCCCCGGCTGCTGCGTGGGTCCACCCGCGCTTTCGACGAAGATGCCAATCGCCAGCGGGATCGACTGCGTGAGGATGGAGACGATGAGGAGCGGAACGAACAGCAGCCTGTAGATCCCGAACGCAGTGTCGAGTACCTCACCTAGCGACATCGGACGCAACACGGGAATTCGCATCAGTGCCTCCTCTCGGCAACCCGGATGAACCCACCCTGCACAATTCTCACGCCAAATGCGCTTCTATGGAAGCGCTGGGCGGCATCGTATGTTGCAGATGACGACCGGCACGGCGTGCGCGCACCGTGCGCTCGGCGTGCCAGGCGTGGTTCGCTCCTGCGCCCGAACTATCAGCCCCGCTCGCCCCGTTCGCCCAGATGGCCGTTGCCACGGATTACCGCCAGCACCTGGAGGTCGAGACGCCGGAACACGTCGTCATCGACTACGAGATTGCCGGGTTGGGGAGTCGTGGCCTGGCGACGATCATCGACACGACGATCGTCATCCTGCAGATGGTGGCGCTGCTGTTCGTGATGATCAAGCTCCGGGAGGTGACGGAGCTCGATATGTCGTGGATTTTCCCGCTCGTGCAGTTCGGGTTGTTGTGGGGCTACTTCGCCTTCTTCGAGGGGTTCCGCGACGGGCAGACGCCGGGCAAGCGGTGGATGGGGATCCGTGTGATCCGGGACACCGGGCATCCGGTCACGATGCGCGAGGCGGCGGCGCGGAACATCCTGCGCGTGGTCGACTTCATGCCGCCGCCGTACTTGTTAGGCATCCTGTTCGTCGCCTTCCATCCGCGCGGCAAGCGTATCGGCGACCTGGTGGCGGGGACGGTGGTGGTGCGCGACCGCCCCACCGAGTCGCCGGCGCCGACGGCGGAGGAGGAGCTGCCGGCGGTGGCGGGGGCGCCGCAGCTCGGCGACGAGGAGTACCGGGTGCTGCGCGAGTTCGTGGCGCGCGCGCCGAAGCTCCCGGGGGATGCGCGCACGCGCCTGGCGTTGCCGCTGGCGGCGCGCCTTGCCGACCGGTACCCCACGCGCCCCGCGAACCACGTCGCCTTCCTCACGCAGGCATATCGCGACGAGACGGCGCGGCGGCGCAGCCGCTTTGCGGCTGGCGGCCAGCGGAGCGCGGCCGAGCGCCTGGTGGCGCGGAAGGGGGGGCGCTGGGACGCCTTCGACAGGATGGCAATGCGGGCAACGCAGCGCGGCCTCGACGACCTGACGGCCGCCGAACTCCCCGACTTCGCGGCGCGCTACCGTGAAGTGGCCGCCGACCTGGCGCGCGTGCGCACCTATGGCGCCGATGCACGCACGCGCCTTCGCCTGGAGCGGCTGGTGGCAACGGGACACAACCTGCTCTACCGCGACGACCGCAAGACGTGGACGCGCCTGGGGCGCTTCGTGGCGATCGAGTGCCCGGCCGCGGTGGTCCACGCCTGGCGCCTCGTCCTGCTCGCCGCCCTCGCCTTCTCGATCCCCGCGTTAGGCGGCTATGCCGCGTTGCGCGAGCGTCCGGCGCTGGCCGAGGAAGTCCTCCCCGCCGTCATGCTCGAGCGCGCCGAGGAGGGAAAGCGCGAGCTGGCCGCGGGGCGCGGCTACGCGCAGGCGCAGTCGGACGACCGGGCGTCGATCGCCTCGTTCATCGCGACCAACAACATGGGCGTCGCCTTTTCGTGCTTTGCCGGGGGGATCGTGCTGGGGGTCGGCTCGCTCGCCTCCCTCGCCTTCAACGGCCTGGCGTTAGGCGCGGCCACGGCGCACTTCCAGAACAACGGTCTGCTCGCCTACCTGTGGACCTTCATTGCCGGGCACGGAGTGCTGGAGCTGTTCGCGATCTTCTGCGCCGGCGCCGCCGGCCTCCTCCTGGGGCTCGCCATTGTGCGCCCCGGCGCATACTCGCGGCGCGACGCGCTCGTCCTCAACGCGCGCACCGCCATGCGGCTGGTCGGGACTGCAGTCGTCCTCCTGCTGGTGGCCGGGGCAATCGAGGGCTTCCTCTCCACCAGCGGGGCGTCGCCGACCGTGAAGTTCGTGACCGGAGCTGCGACGGCGTTGCTGCTCGTGGCGTATTTGGGGATTGGAGCACGTTCTACCAACAAGGCCTGAAGCTCGACACCGAGGATTCACGGGGCTGACACTTGTCAAAAAGCTCGACACGGAGGTCCACGGAGGATTCACGGAGGTTTACGGTGATTCGCCGACGACCTCCGTGAACCTCCGTGAGACCTCCGTTCACCTCCGTGTCGAGCTTTCTTGTGCTTGAAATCGCTGTAGCGCAACTATCGCCTCGCCCTGAACGACGAACGGCGCCTCACGGCGCCGTTCGTACTCCCGTCCGAGGTTACCGAATGCCAGCGGATGCACTCGGCAGCGAGTAACTCCACGGTTGCGGCGGAAGCTTGCGCTGGCGCGGATAGACCTCGTCCAGCGTGTTGGCGTCGTAGAGGCGCCCGTTCACCATCACCATGCTGATGGTGTTCGAGTTGCGGATGTTCTGCAGCGGATCCTTATCCAGGACCAGGAGGTCGGCCATCTTCCCCGCCTCCAGCGAGCCCACGTCCTGCGCCAGGCCAATCGCCTCGGCGCCGACGATCGTCGCCGAGCGAAGGGCGTCGTGCGTCGAGAGCCCGCCGCTCTGCAGGAGCCAGAGTTCCCAGTGCATCCCCAGGCCTTGCAGCTGGCCGTGCGATCCCACGCCGATGCGACCGCCGGCAGCGACCGTCTTGGCCACGTCCTCGGCGTGCTGCCACATCGCGTACTCCTCCTTCACCGCGAAGCCGGCCGGGCCAGGGGCGTTCCCCGCACCGCGACGGCGGATCTTGGTGTCGAAGTCGACCGGGTGCGTGAAGGTGCGGAGCTTCTTGTCCGAGAGCATGTCCTCGCTCTGGTAGAACCACCCTTCACCGAACGGGCCGCCGTATTCGACGATGAGCGTCGGCGAGTTGGTCACCTGCGTCGCCTTGTACCACTCGAAGACGTCGTTGTACTTCGGCGTGATCGGGATGGTGTGCTCGATCCCCGGGTAGCCGTCGATCCCGTGCGTGATGTTGAGCTTCGTGTCGAGCCCGCCCTCGGTGGTCGGCATGATCCCCAGTTCCTTCGCCGCCATGATGATCCACTGCCGCTGCTGGCGGTTGCCGGCCATGTACATCTTGAGCGTCTTGGTGTCGTAGTACTTCGCGTACCGCGACAGGACCTGCTTGGCGTGCTCGAGGTCGCGTACCGGCTCGCTCCAGAAGACGCCGGGGCCGGTGGTGTAGATGCGCGGACCAACCATCTCGCCGTTGGCCACGCGATCGCCGTACGTCATGAAGTCGGTCGTCGACGTCTGCGGATCGCGCGTCGTCGTGGTCCCGTAGGCGAGCGTGGTGAGGTACTGCCAGGTCTGCGTGTTGTGCACCTGCGGGGTGAGCCACTGCGGGTGATAGTGCGTGTCCACCATCCCCGGCATGATCACCTTCCCCGCCACGTCGATCTCCTTCGCGCCGGCCGGGATCTCCACCGCGCCGCGCGCGCCGATGGCAACGATGCGGTTGTCGCGCACCACGATGTCGGCGTTGTCGATGATCTCCTTCCCCTTCATCGTGATCGCCTTCGCCCCGCGGAAGACCGCCGTACCGCGCGGCACGTCGCGCGTGGCGGCGACGGCGATGCGCATCTCGTCCGGCTTGTAGCCCGGCTTGGGGGCGTTCTTCTTCGTCGTGTCGGCCTTGGCGATCGAGTCGACCCGGGCGAAGGAGTCCTTCTTCGCCGGGTCGGCGCGCAACGCGGCGACGCGCCTGGCGTCGGCCTTGAGCGAGTCATCGACCACCTTGGCGCGGTCCAGGTCGTACGTCCAGAGCGCGTTGCCTAACGACCACATCACCTTCTTCCCGTCGCGGCTCCACGTGGGGAACTCACCCCCCACCTCGTTGAGCTTGCGCACCGGGACCGAGGCCGCGGCGGGCATCGCCACGGAGACCGTCGGCGCCGAGCTGCCGATCACCGGGATCGCGATCACGTAGAAGTCCATCCCGACCATCGCCAGCGCCCGGTCGCCCTCGGGGGCCATCATCACCAGCGCCGCCGGCGGCGGCTGCGGTGGCATCGGCTCCATGTCGTGCCCGTCGCCTAACGTGGACGCGTGCAGCAGGTGCGGGCTCACCGTGGGGCGCGCGGCACGTCCCCCCACCCACGCCTTTGCCACCTGCACGTCGAGCCCCGCGTCGAGCGTCATCGAACCGCCAACGCCGGGGAAGCCCATCCCCGGCGGCAGCGGCCCCGTCACCCGCAAGTGCGTCTTGAGGTCGGTCCCGTCCCAGCGGAACGAGACGAGCCCCTCGCGACCGCCGTAGGCGAAGATGCGGGTCGCATCCTTCGTGAAGTGCGCGTTCCCCATCCCGCCCGTCGGCATGATCACCGTCGTCGCCCCACCCGTGGCGGGGATCCAGACAAACTCCGCCGCGGCGGGGCCGAAGAAGGCGGCACCGGCTTCTTGCATCTCACGGGCAGCGGCGCGCGTGGCAACGATGCGATCGCCGCCTGGCGACCAGGCCAGGTCGGCGTAGAGCCCGCCCGACGTCAGCGTCTGTGTGCTCCACCCTTTCTTCACGTCCCAGTTGGCGCGGACGATGCTCCCCCCCTGCGCGTCGGTCCACGTCGTCCATGCCAGCGACTTGCCATCACTCGACCAGGCGGGGCCGAACTCGCCAAGCTCCGAGCGGCTCACGCGCGTTGGCGTCCCCGCGGGGAGGTCGACGACGTAGATCTTGTCCAACGATGAAAAGGCGAGCTTCGTCCCGTCGGGCGACGGGGCAATGTCGCGGATCTGCCGTGCGGTGAACGACGACGACGTGTCGACGCGCCACTTGAAGGCGACCTCGGGTCCCATCTCCAGCTTCACCTCGGCCTCGAACGGGACCTTCGACGGCGCCGTCCGGTCGACCGGGACGCGCCAGATCTCGCCGCCATACGTCACGACGATCGAGCGCGAATCGGGGGTGAACGAGTAGCCCGGATAGGCATCGAGCGGGGCGCGCGACTCGGTCTCGTCGCGCTGCACGGGAAAGGCGAGCCAGTCTTCCTGTTGCGTCTCGAGGTTGCGGAGGCGCAGCCCGGTCCTGGTCTCGAAGCGCGTCGCGTAGACGAGGTACTTCCCATCGGGCGAGAGCGCCGGACGGAAGGCCGAGCCGAAGCGCGTCGACGTCTGCGACACGCGCCCGGTCTCCTTGTCCCAGACGTAGAGCTGGTACTGGGGGCCTAACGCGTTGTACTGCCAGTCGCCCTGACGCGCGGCAAACCAGAGATAGCGGGGATCCTTGCCGTAGGCGGCGCCGGTGAGCTTCATCTGCGGCGGGATCGCCGGCGTCGCCGTGAGCGCGACGCCGTTGCCGCCGTCGACGTGGTACATCCAGAGCTTCGCCGTCCCGAACAGCCCGCCCGCCTTGGAGACGACGATGTACTTCCCGTCAGGGGCCCACTCGGGGGAGATGTACTCGTTGTCGTTCCCCTTGGTGACCTGCGTCGTGTCCTTTCCGTCGAGCGAGAGTGTCCAGACGTTGAGCCCTCCCGAGCGATCGGAGACGAAGACGATCGACTTCCCGTCCGGCGAGTAGCGCGGCTGTGCGTCGTACGCCATTCCACTCGTCAGGCGCGTTGCCTTGCCACCGGCGATGGGGAGCGTATAGAGGTCGCCCAGCATGTCGAAGACGATCTGCTGCCCGTCGGGCGAGACGTCGAGCGAGATCCAGGTCCCCTTCGTGGTGGTGAACGTGTGGGTGCGCGCCGTCTTGAGCGGAAGCGTCACCGCCGCGGCGCCGCCAGCTGCAGCGCCCGGGGGACCGCCTTGCGCCATCGCGGGGGCGAGCGCGGCGGAGAGTGGAGCCGCCAGGACGAGCGCGGCGAGGGTCAGGGAGAGACGTTTCGTCATCGAACCGCTCACGGTTGGTCGTCAGTCGCCCTCCGCGTCTCGCGGCGCAGGCGTATCGCTCCGGACAGCGCGGCCGGCACGATCGCGGAAGCATACGGGGCACCGGCCCGGTTGTGCCAGACGCTGCCGGGGGAAAGTGGCGCCCGACCGACGAGTCATCCCCACTCCCCAGCCTTCGCTGGGGCAGGCCTCTCGTCCCCAGCCTTCGCTGGGGCAGGCCTCTCGTCCTCTAGAATCGATACGTCAGCGCCAGCATCAGCTGCATGTTCTTCTGGAACGCGCCGGTCTCGCGGTACGTCGAGGCCATCAGGTAGAGCGAGCGCCCGATTCCGACGTCGGCGTCGGCGCCGATCCAGGTAGTGCTGGTGTTCGACGACACGTCGTTCTCGAGCGAAGGGTTCCGGAACGTATCGCCGCGGCGCCCGCCGTTGATCTGGACGCGGAAGTTGCCCACCGGCTGCATCTCGATCGACGCCGCGCTCAGGTCGCCCGAGGCGCGTTCGCCGCTGTAGCGGGTGGTCCGGAGCTGGAAGCCCAGCTGGAGCGGAGTGATGCGCGTAACGTGGATCGAGCCCGTGTAGGAGTCGGCGACACCGGCCGCCCCCCCGCGCGAGGTGCGGGCGTCGCCGTCGATGCGCAGGTGCCCGAGCACATAGAGCGAGGCGCCTCCCCACGCGCCTTGCCGGAACGAGTCGTCGAAGTCGATCTCCGGCGTGAGGAAGTCGCGGTAGAGACGGACCGAGCGCCGGTTGTCGTAGCCGCCAAAGACGGTGAGCGCGTTGTTGGGTGAGACGCGCAGCATGGCAAAGGTCGACGTGGGCGTCGCCGACGACGACTCCTGCTCCGCCTTCCACCCGCGATTCACGTCGACCTCCTGCGCGGTGTAGAGCGAGAGGTACTTGTTGTTGAACATTCCCTGCAGGTAGGCGAACTCGCGATCGATCGTTCCGCCGGAGTACGAGCCGATCCCGCCGGCGGTCATCGTCCACGTCGCCGGCGCACTGGGGGCGTTGTGCAGCTGCACGTAGGCGCCGTGCTCGCGCACGTCACCGGAGTAGCCGAAGGTGCGCGGGTCGGGCTGCGAGCCGGAAAATCCCCCAACGCTGAAATGCCGCCGGTCGATGTCGAGCGCCAAGCCGTCAAAGAGCCCAACGGGCGACAGCGCCGTGGAGAACTGGCGCCCCAGCTGCACGCGCGTCCCGGAGCTGGCGGGGTTGAAGATCAGCGCCGTCTGGTAGGCGCGCGTGGTACTGGAGGGCGACGTGCGACCGCTCTGACCGTAGTCCTGACGGTAGGCTCGGACGTCGACCGTGAGGCCAAAGGGCGAGCCCCCGATGTTGCGTCCGTCGAGGCGGACGTCGAGGCCGGGCTGCGAGAGCGCCAGTCGCGAGTCGCCCGCGTCCTGCTGCATGCTGAGGTAGCGAATGCCGAGCCGCCCGCGAATGGAGGCGGACCGTCCGCGGGCGCCGCTACGCGCCAGCTGCCGTGCCCTGGCCGAGTCGGCGGGCGCCGCCTCGCGCGCCGCCTGGGCGACGACGGCCGGAACGGGGGTAAAGCGCGCCGAGTCGCCGACCTGCACGGGTGACGCCGCATTGAGGACGGTGCACGAAGCGCGCGTCGAGGACACGTAGGCGACGGCAATCCGCGCAATGATGTTGTTGCCGCGCATGACGTCGAGCTGGCTCCCTTCCTTGAGGCCGGCGCGCGTCCCGGCATCGATGTAGATGGATGCTCCGCTGATGTAGGTGACGTGGGCCCAGCCGGCGCGCGGTTGCTGCGGGGCGGTCGCGGGTGCGGTCGCCGGGGCGGTCGCTGGGGCGGCCGCGGGTGCCTTCGCACGCGCGTCCTGCGCATGCGCCGCGCACGGCGACAGCACGCGCAGCATCGCGAGGCTCACGGCCATCACCCGCCCAACGCGTGCACCGGACTTCCACGCGACGGGCATCAGTCGCCCCTCGGGTGGCAGGCGTAGCACTTGGCCGAGTTGTACTGATAGCCGCTCTTTCCCCGGTGGTCGGCGTCCACGCTGGCCTTGTTGTTGTGCTCGTGGCACAGGATGCACTCGAACTGCTTGTAGTTCGACGAGACCTGGTGACAGTCGGCGCACGTGGTCCACTCACCCTTGTGCTTCCCGGAGTAGATGGGGAAGTACGGCCCGTCGTGATTGAAGGTCGCGCCCAGCCACTGCGTCGTGGTGTGGCACGTCTGGCACGTCGTGGGGAAGGCAGCCGTCGAGTGCCTGGGATTGGTCGTGTTGTTCCAGTCGGTCTGGTGACAACTGAGGCAGAGTGTCGGTTTCCCCTTGTAGACCTTGTCGGCGTGACAGTCGATGCAGAGCGCCGACATGTGCTTTCCGGTGAGCGGGAAGAGCGTCTTGCTATGGTCGTAGATCCCGCCCGGCCACCGGGTGGTGGTGTGACACGTGGCGCACAGTGTGGTGAAGCCGGCCGCCGCATGGTGCGGATTGGTCGACGTGTTGTACTCCGGCTGGTGACACGAGGCGCACGCGGTCGGTTTTCCCTTGTACACGCCGTCGGCGTGGCAGTCCACGCACGTCGCGGTGAGGTGCGCGCCGGTAATCGGGAAGAGCGTGTTGTTGTGGTTGAACACCGCCCCCAGCCACGTGGTGAAGCCCGTGTGGCACGTCTGGCAGGTGGTACCGAAACCGGATGTGGAGTGCTTCGGGTTCGTGGTGTTGTTGTACTCGGTGAGGTGGCAGGAGACGCAGGTGGTGGGCTTCCCGTTGTAGACCTTGTCGGAGTGGCAATCGATGCACCTCGCCGTGGCGTGATTGCCGCTCAATGGGAACGAGGTCTGCGTGTTGTGGTTGTACGTCCCGCCAGGCCACTGCGTCGTGGTGTGGCACGAGGCGCACAGCGTGGTGAAGCCCGCCGCGGCGTGGTGCGGATTGGTCGACGCGTTGTAGTCGGCCTGGTGGCACGACGCGCACGCCGTGGGCTTCCCCTTGTAGACGCCATCCGAGTGGCACTGCAGGCAGGTCGCCGTCAGGTGCGCGCCGGTGAGCGGGAAGAGGGTGTTGTTGTGGTTGAACACCGCCCCCAGCCACGTGGTCGTGCTGGTGTGGCACGTCTGGCACGTCGTGCTGAAGCCCGACGTGGAGTGCTTGGGCGTGGTGGTGTTGTTGTAGTCGGTGAGGTGGCAGGAGACGCAAGTGGTGAGCTTCCCCTTGTAGACCTTGTCACTGTGGCAGTCGATGCACTTGGCCACCGTGAGGTGATTCCCGGTGAGCGGGAAGAGCGTCTTGCTGTGGTCATACGTCCCGCCGGGCCACTGCGTCGTGGTGTGGCACGAGGCGCACAGTGTGGTGAAGCCCGCCGCGGCGTGATGCGGGTTGGTCGAGGCGTTGTAGTCCGCCACGTGGCACGACACGCATGCCGTCGGCTTCCCCTTGTACACGCCATCCGAATGGCACTGCAGGCAGGTCGCCGTCAGGTGCGCGCCGGTGAGCGGGAAGAGAGTGTTGTTGTGGTTGAACACCGCCCCCAGCCAGGTGGTCGTGCTGGTGTGGCACGTCTGGCATGTGGTGCTGAAGCCCGACGTGGAGTGCTTGGGGGTGGTGGTGTTGTTGTAGTCGGTGAGATGGCAGGAGACGCAGGTCGTGGGTTTCCCGTTGTAGACCTTGTCACCGTGGCAATCGATGCACTTGGCCACCGTGAGATGATTGCCCGTCAGCGGGAACGACGTCTGGGTGTTGTGGTTGTAGGTGCCGCCCGGCCACTTGGTCGTGGTATGGCACGAGGCGCAGAGCGTGCTGAAGCCGGCCGGCGCATGATGCGGGTTGGTCGACGCGGTGTAATCGGCCTGGTGGCACGACGCGCACGCCGTCGGCTTCCCCTTGTACACGCCGTCCGAGTGGCACTGCGTACAGGTAGCGGTGATGTGCGCCCCCGTGAGCGGGA
>JADZAN010000027.1 GCA_020852815.1 Gemmatimonadaceae bacterium
ACCAGCTCCCCCCCACCCAGGGCGGCGCCCACGCCTTCACCCCCGACTACGCCTCCCCCGAGCAGGTCCGCGGCCTCCCCGTGGCCACCTCCTCCGACCTCTACTCGTTAGGGGTCATTGCCTGCGAGCTCCTCACCGGCCGCCGCCCCTTTGCCTTCGACGGCCACCTCTTTGCCGAGATGCAGGCCATGATTGCGCTCGCCCCTCCGCCGGTGCCATCGACGCTGGTCACGTCGGCCGCGGCGGCGACCTTTGGCGAGGGATCGGTGGAGCGGGTGCGCCGGCGCCTCACGGGCGACCTCGACGCGATCGTTCTCCAACTGTTGCGCAAGGAAGCGGACCGCCGCTACGGCTCGGCCGAACAACTGGGCGAGGACCTGCGCCGGCACCTCGACGGGCTCCCCGTGAGCGCGCGGCGCGACACGCTCGGCTACCGCCTTGGCAAGTTTGTGCGCCGCCGGCGGGTCGAGCTGTCGGCGGCGACGCTCGTGCTCCTCTCGCTCGTTGGGGGCGTCGTCGCATCGACCCGGCAGATGCAACGCGCGCAGCTCGAGCGGAGGAAGATGGAGCAGGTGAACACCTTCCTTTCCACCATGCTCTCGGCGGTCGATCCCGGCTACAGCGGACGCGACGTAACCGTGGCCCAGGTCCTCGACCAGGCGGTGAAGGACATCGGCACCCAGAAGCTCGATCCGGAAATCGAGGGGGAGCTGCAACACACCATTGGCCAGACGTTCTACGGCCTGGGGCTCTACAAGGAAGCCGAAGACCACGTCCGGCGCGCGTACGCCCTGCGTCGCGCGTCGTACGGGGAGCTGGACCAGCGTACGGCGCAGACGTACTCGTACCTCGTCGCCCTGGCCGAGGCGCGCGGCGCCTTTGCCGAGGCGGAGTCGCTCGCCGTCATCAACGTCGCGCAGCAGCGGCGCATGCCGCGCGACCAGCGCAGTGCCAACGAGCTGGCGACGGCGCTGGACAACCTGGCGCGCATGGTCGAGCACCAGGGGCGACTCGACGAAGCGCTGGCCGTCAAGCTCGAGTCGATCGCGCTGCGACGCACCGCCACCGACTCGGCGTCGCGCGTCTCGCTCCCCTACACGCTCAACAACCTCGCCGTTGCCTTGATGTACCGCGGGGAATACGAGAAGGCGGACACGCTGATGCGCGAGGCGCTGGCGGTCGAGGCCAGCGTGCACGGGCGCAAGAGCCCAAACTATGGAAGCCTGCTGCGCGGCTACGCCGACCTGCACGACCAGATGGGGGAACGCGCCACGGCCGACTCCATTGTGCATGAGTCGATGCGCGTCCTTGAGGCGAGCGTGGGACCGCATCACACCGAGTACCTGCGCGCCGTGACGCTCCTGGCCCAGTTGCGCTACACCGCGAACGACATGCGCGGAACGGTGGAGGCGGCGCGGCGCGTAGTCCCCGAGATCGGGAAGGGGATGCACGAGAGCGAGCCCTCCTCGTCTGGGGTGCTGCAGGCGCTTGGCCTCGCCCTCGATTCGCTCAAGCAGTTCGCAGCCGCCGACTCGGCGCTGCAGCGTTCGCTCGACATTCGCCGCAAGTACCTCCCCCCGGAGCACTGGGGCATCGCCTCGTCCGAGGCGGTGTACGGCTATCACCTGGGTCGCATGGGGCGCAACGCCGAGGCGGAGCAGCTGCTCACGAGTTCGTACGAAAAGCTTGTTGCCTTGCGCGGGGCCGACAACCCGATCACCAAGCGCGTGGCGGTGCGGCTGGCGGAGCTGATGGAAAAGCTGGGGCGCGGCGAAGACGCCAGGAAGTGGCACGCGCGTGGCTGACCTGCGGCGATCCATGGGGTCGGAACCCGGACTCACCCCCGCGCGCCTGGCGCGCATCCGGGAGCTGTTCGACTCGGCGCTCGAGATGCCGACCGAGGCGCGTTCGGACTACCTCGCGCGTGCCTGTGGCGACGACCTCACGCTGCGCTTCGAGGTGGAGAGCCTGCTGTCCGCGCTGGAGCGCGGCGGGGGAACCTGGGAGAGTCCCGCCGGCGATGCACTCGCCTCGGCAATGCACTCGCAAGACGATGCGAGCGCCGTGGGGCGCCGGATCGGGGCTTACGAGCTGACGCGCCTGATTGGCTACGGCGGGATGGGGGCCGTCTACGAGGGCGTCCGCGCCGACGACCAGTTCCAGAAACGCGTCGCCCTCAAGTTCCTCCGCCGCGGCCTCGAGGGCGACCT
Organism: Gemmatimonadaceae bacterium; assembly: GCA_020852815.1. Lineage (NCBI taxonomy): Bacteria > Pseudomonadati > Gemmatimonadota > Gemmatimonadia > Gemmatimonadales > Gemmatimonadaceae > Gemmatimonadaceae bacterium. The sequence continues at coordinate 2,211 of JADZAN010000027.1, forward strand.
CGCCATCCGCCGCTTCCGCTACGAACGCCAGATCCTCGCCAACCTCAATCACAAGAACATCGCCGCCCTCCTCGATGGCGGCGTCCTCGTCGTGCTGCGCCGCCACGTCGGCCAGCGACGCCCCCAGCGATCGTTCCCAGGTGGCCCCGCCGCGATCGAGCGCGGCCAGCAGGCTGGCCACCTCGCCCTGCAAGGTGTCGTCGCCCGCACACGCCCGCGCCAGGTACGGCGCGCGCTCCTCCGTCGCCAACTCCAGCGCCGCGTCGAACAGCTCGCGGATGCGAAGCAGGCGTGCCGGCGTGATCGGCGCACCCCCCTCCTGGCTCACGCGCCGTCCATCTCCCGCTGCAGGAAGGCGCGGGCAAAGGTCCAGTCACGCTTGACCGTCGCCGGGGAGATGCCTAACGACTCGGCGGTCTGCTC